>JAAFIT010000185.1 GCA_013298745.1 Sphingomonadales bacterium | reverse complement strand
TGCTGCTGCGCCAGTCGAAGGCAATGGAAGTGCGGGTGACAGGGACTCTGGGCTTCTCGATTTCGCCCAAGGATGTCGCCATGGCGATCATCGGCCGGCTCGGCACCGGCGGCGGCACCGGCTATGTCATCGAATATACCGGCGATGTCATCCGCGCCATGAGCATGGAAGGCCGCATGACGGTCTGCAACATGGCAATCGAGGCGGGCGCGCGCGCCGGGCTGGTGGCGCCTGATCAGAAGACCTTCGATTATGTCGAAGGCCGCCCGCGCGCGCCCAAGGGTGCGGCGTGGGATGCGGCGCTGGCGTGGTGGCGGACGCTGCCGACCGATGCCGGCGCAGTCTATGATGCGGTGGTGGAGATCGACGGCAGCAGCATCGCGCCGCTCGTCACCTGGGGCACCAGCCCCGAGGATGTGGTTTCCATCGGCGACACGGTGCCGGCGCCCGACAGCTTTGCCGATGAAGGCAAGCGCGCGGCGGCGGCGAAAAGCCTTGCGTATATGGGGCTGACGCCGGGCACGCGGATGCAGGACCTGGCTGTCGAGAATATCTTCATCGGCAGCTGCACCAACAGCCGCATCGAGGATCTGCGCGTGGCGGCGGCCGTCGCCAAGGGCCGGCGGGTGGCGCCGGGCGTCAAGCAGGCGCTGGTGGTGCCGGGCTCGGGCCTCGTCAAGCGCCAGGCCGAAGCCGAAGGGCTCGATCGCATCTTCATCGAAGCCGGCTTCGATTGGCGCGAACCGGGCTGCTCGATGTGCCTCGGCATGAACCCCGATCAGGTGCCGGCGGGCGAGCGCTGTGCGTCGACGAGCAACCGCAACTTCGTCGGCCGGCAAGGTGTGGGTGCGCGCACGCACCTCGTGTCACCGGCGATGGCGGCAGCGGCGGCGGTGACCGGGCGGTTGACCGATGTGCGGGAATTGATGGGGTAAGTTCCCTCCCTCCCCCTTGCGGGTGTTAGGGGACAAGAGGGCCTGGAGATCCGGGATTAACCGGGATTGTGCGGGATTACGCGGGATTTTTGGCGCGAATTCGGCATTTCAGATAGCTCCCTAGCGGCTCGCGCAATCCAAAAGACTGTCTGGAGTCGCCCCCCAAATAGACAGTCTTTCGAGAAGGCGGCGCGATGTCAAACGGTTGCGCCTGAAGCGGCTCTTAGAGGCCTCTTAGCGCCGGAAAAGCGGCAATTTTTGCGGCCTTATGCACCTGGTGGCGCCCGCGGCCGGGCAAAATCCGAACGACCGAAGTGGGACTTTACTGCAAAAGCGCCGCACAAAAGCGCGGCGAAGTGGGAAGTGTTTGAATTGATTGCACTTTTAACCTGCCGCGGCAAAAATGCGCGTCAAATCCGGGCAGCGGAAGTGGGCCCTGTCTCAAACTGGGCGCAGTGTCTTAAAATAGCCGCTATCAAGGGCAGCCTTCGGCTTTGACCAGGCGGTCCAGTGACTGCGGTTTGAAGCCGGTCGCTTGGTCCAGTCGATCGAGCGCCAGGGCAAGGTTTCGGCGATTCCAATCGGCGGCGGTTTTATCGTCCAGGCCGGCCGGCACGATGATCATGCCGTCGCTGCCACACGTGATCGGCGGCTTGCTGCAGCTGGCCAGCGCCAGGGCACCCAGGATAACGCCGGCTCGATTCATATAGGCCTCAACTTGATAGTGCCCAGCACCCTGGCGACCAGGCGAAGCTTGGCGTCCGAGCCAGCGAGATCATTCAACGGCTGGCCGGGCAAAGGCGCGATGACTCTTCGAACGATCGGCATGCCGTCGTAGAAATAGAGGTACCAGCCCTCCTGGAAGTGGGTCTCGGCATCCCGGCACAGAATTGCATCGCCCTCGAAGCCGACACCCTCGGTCGTCGATGGCAAGTCGGTCACCCATAAGTTTTTCTTGATGCGAACGGCCTGGGATAACCAGTCCTTGCGGATCGGGATGGTCTCGACCGGATCGGGCTTGCTGCCGCCGGCAAAGTCCGCCAGCCGATACCGCGGCGCCATCACCCATTCGGCCTCGTCAAAGCCAACTAAGGGATTGGCGCCGCTGGCATTTTCACCGCCAAACAGAAACTCGACCGTCACCTCCAGGGCCTGCGACAGCTTTATGGCTTTGTCGGCGCCAGGCATCTGGCCCTTCATTATTTCGCTCAGGGTGCCGGTGCTGATTCCAGCCTCGCGCGCCAGCCAGGCCTGCGACCGGCCGTGAAGAAGCGCCTCGATCCGTAAACCGAGCGCGCTGCGCGTTTTCCCGCTTGCAGGATTCCGGAATTCCGGTCTAACGTTCGGCATGTCGAACGCACATCCTGAAAACCGAGTCTCCCACTACACGGACCTGCATCCCGAGGATGTGAAGGCCGCGATCCGAAAACGCTTCGGCAGCCTGGCGGCCTTCGAGCGCGAGAAGAAGCTTCCAGTGGAATCGGTCACGAACCTGCTGCGCGGGCAAAAGAGCCGCCGCGTCGCCAAGGCTGTAGACGCCATACTCGCCATTGAAATTAACTCCCCAACGCGCCCTTCCGGCATTCCGGAAGATAAGCCAAAACGGCCAATTGCGCACCGTCTAAATGCGGAGGCTGCATAGTCATGGCCGCCGCCAACCTCGCTCCGGCAGAATCGCCGGTCCTGCGCATCCCGGTCAACTTGATCGATGTGCCGATGAATCGCCTGCGCAGCCTTAAGCATGCCCAGGCCGACGCCATCGGCTGCGCCATCCTGGCCGATGGTCAATACGACCCCATCACGGTCGCCGCGGTCGGCGAGCGGTACCAGCTCGTCGACGGCCTGCACCGGCTGGAAGGATGCCGCCTCCACGAGGTGGAATTCATCGATGCGCGGATTGTACCTGACGACCCGACCGCGCGGCTGCGCCAAGAAGTGCTGTCGGCCTGGGCGCGCGCCGACCATGATGTTTTCGACACAGCGGCGCAGGTGAAGGCCATCGCCGAATTGTCGGGATTCGACACCAGCCTGCGGGTGAAGGTGGCCGGATTTGAGGTCGATGCAGGCCCAAAGACGGTCGACGCCGAAGCTTGTGCCATGATGGCACAAACCCTGCGCTGGGACGAAAAGACCGCCGAAACCCTGGGCATCGGCCGCCGCTCGGTGTTTCGCCAACTCAAGATTCTGCGGGCCTTCGACGCCGACCAGGTGGCGCTGCTGCGCCGCCTTGGCCTGGCCGACGAGCTGGTGCCGCTCGAGCGGCTTTCGGCCCTGGCGCCGGCCGATTTCCGCAAGGCGATGGCTGCGCTCGAGGGCGGCGCCGTCGCCACGATTGCCGAGGCGCTGGCGCTGGTCGCCGAAACCGCGACGGCATCGCCCTTCGCCAAGAAATCGGGCGCCTTCCTGACCTTCCTTCGCGCCAAGGCGACGCCGCGCGAGCGCGCCGACCTGATGCGCCAGCTTAACGACGAATATCTGCCCGATGGGCGGCCGCGGTCGAAGGCTGGAGCAAAGGCCAGCTGATGACTGCCAAGCGCCGCTCCTCGCTCTCCGACCTGCAGATGGCCTTCACCTTTGAAGTGCCGCAAATCGCGCAGGCTGAGGGCGACCTTGCCGGGTTTGATGCAATCCTATCGGCCAGCGTCGCACGGATGTTGAGTCAGGATGCCCGGCCGCGCGCCGCCATCGCCCAGCAGGTATCGGCGCTGCTGGGCAAGACAATCTCAAAGTCCACGCTCGATGCCTATGCCAGCGAGTCCCACGCCGAACATAATGTGCCGGCGGCGCGCTGGTGGGCAATCGTGGCCGCCACCGGCCGCTTCGACGTCGCCGACGCCATCGCCAAGATGGTCGGCTGCCGGCTGCTCTCCGGCGACGAAATCCGCGCGGCCGAGCTGGGCAGCCTGCAGGCTGAGAGAGACGCCATTGACTCGCGGATCCGCGAGCTGCGGCCCGAAACACGCCCGCTGGCGCGCAGTGCAGGAGGCCGGCGCTGATGCCGGCGCGCAACGCCTCGATCGCCATCGCGCATCCGGCGCCGGCCGCGACGCCTTCGGCGCTCGATGCCTGGTACTCGGCCAGCGACCTGGCCGAGCTGGCGTTGCCGGGCGTGCCGCGCACCAAGCGCAAGGTGACGCTGATGGCGCAGCAGGCCGGCTGGGCGCGCGATCCGGCCAAGGTGCGCCGGGTGACCGGCCGCGGCGGCATGACAAACGAATTCCACGCCAGCGTGCTGCCGATGTCCGCGCAAAAGGAGCTGATGCGCCGCGCGGCGCTGGCGCCACAGAACATCGAGCAGGCGACCGTGACCGCGCTGCACAGCCCGACAAACGCCGCCAAATGGGCGGCGTTTGAGGCGCTGCCGGCCAAGCGCAAGGAAGAGGCCGCCGAACGGCTGAAGGCGCTGCAGGCGGTCGAGGCGCTGGTCTCGCTCGGCACCAACAAAACTCGGGCCATTCAGATCGTCGGCGACGAACACGGCGCCTCGCCATCCTCCATCAACGGCTGGTTCGCGCTGGTTCGCGGAGTGGCGCCTTGCGATCGCCTGCCGCACCTGGTGCCGCAGACGAAGGGCGGCGGCCGCAAGGCCGAAATCGACCCTGAATTGTGGGCGATGTACCGGTCGGACTGGCTGCGCGCTGAAAAACCGACGCATGCCGCCTGCTACTGGCGCGTCCAGCGCGCCGCGGCGAAGCGCGGCCTGACCGTTATCCCCAGCGCCAAGACATTCCAGCGCAAAATCGAGGCCGAAACGCCGCCGGCGGTCATCGTCGCCTGCCGCGAAGGGCGCGAGCGGGTGGCCCAGATTATCCCGGCGCAAATCCGCAGCGTCGCCAAGCTGCACGCCATGCACACCGTCAACATCGACGGCCATGTCTGGGACGTCCGAGTGCAATTTCCCGATGGCGAAATCGGCCGGCCGGTGATGGTCGGGATCCAGGACGTCTACAGCCGCAAGCTGCTCGCCTGGCGCGTCGATAAGACCGAGAGCGCGGTGCTCACCCGGCTGGCGTTTGCCGACCTCTTCAAAAACTTCGGGATCCCGATGGGCTGCGTGCTCGATAACGGCCGCGCCTTCGCTTCGAAGTGGATTACCGGCGGCGCCGAGACGCGATTCCGCTTCAAAATCTCGCCCGACGACCCGCTGGGCCTGCTGCCATCGCTGGGCATCGAAACGCACTGGGCGACGCCCTATCATGGCCAGGCCAAGCCGATCGAGCGCTACTGGCGGATGGTCTGCAACCGCATTGCCACAGGGCCCGATTTCGCCGGCGCCTACACCGGTAACTCGACCAGCACCAAGCCGCATAATTACGGCGAACGCGCCATCCCGCTGGCCGAATTCGAGCGGGTGATCGCTCGCGAGATCGCAGCGATCAACGCCCAGACCGGCCGGCGCACCGAAATGGCCAACGGCCGCAGCTTCGACGAGGTGTTTGCTGCCTCGATCGCCGCCGGCGCGCCGGTCGGCCGCGCCACCGAGGCGCAGATGCGCCTGGCGCTGCTCGCCGCCGAGCGGATCCACGCCGACAAGAAGACCGGCGCCATCAATTTTGCCGGCAACCGCTACTGGGCCGAAGGCATGGTCAACTATGGCGGCCAGCGCCTGACCATCCGGTTTGATCCTGACAACCTCCACTCGAGCGTGTTTGCCTATGACGCCGACGACC
>JAAFIT010000184.1 GCA_013298745.1 Sphingomonadales bacterium | reverse complement strand
GATCTGGCTGGAGCATTGGCATAGACGCGCCCCAAACGCACCAACTCGTCCTCGAATTCAGCCGATGCCAACAACTCCGGTCGTTCGAGCACCGCCGCGCGGATGGCGCCCAGCAGCGCGCGTGACAGGACAAACGCCCGCATTTCCGACAGAGTCTGGCCTTGGCTATCGCGCAGAAGCGCTTCGATCCCGGCGCCGTCGTCATGGGCGCTGCCGTCATGCGCGATGATGCTTTTCAGCGCGAGGCGGCGCACGCCAGGGCGCCCGGCAAAAGCGCCAAGGAAGGCCCGGATGGCGGCGCGATCGGATGCAACGCTGGTACGCTGCCAAAGTGCCAGTCGCATTGCCAGTTGTACCGATGCCGTCTCGCGCCGCGCCAAGGCGAGCAGTATGGCCTCCTTGTCGACAAAATATCGATAGAGACTGCCAATGCTTACCCCCGCACGTTCGGCTACGGCATTGGTGTTGAAGCCGATCTCGCCCTCCAACTCGAGAAGCTGAGCCGCAGCCTCCAGAACCGCGTCGACGACGGCACGTGATCGGCCTTGGCGCGGCAGAACGCGAACACCGTCAGTGGCTTGCGATGCAACAGACGTGTTCAATGCAACGCTCCGCAAAGGCGAGTAGGAAAGCCGAATATTCCTCATATTCTAGCTCCCGGCAACAACGGGAGAAGAAAATGACATGGGCCAGCGATCGCTTGAACGCGCTATGCGCCGGAGCCGAGCCGCCACCTGTGGTGCAGACTCTTGGTCTTGGCACGCTCGACGCCTGGGGTGACGGGTGGGCGCGCAAGCACTGGGATCCAAGGCCCGATCTGCTCAATAGTGATGGGTCGCTGTTTGGCGGCTATGTTGCGGCGCTTGCCGACCAGGCAATGGCGTTTGCGGCGATGACGGTCTTGCCGGCCGATTGCACGTTCCGGACGGTGAACCTGCATGTGCAGTTTCTCAGGGTCGGGCGTGGACAGCGGCTGTTGATGGAATCGCGCGTCATCGCACAGTCGCGACAGATGATGAGCTGCCGTGTCGAGTTCCGCAGCGAGGACGGTGTGCTGATCGCCGAAGCGTCTGCGCAGCAGTTTGTGTTGGCGATGAGGCGCGAGAGCGGTACCTAGGTCGTGAACCCAAAATGTTAGTGCGTGCCTGTTAATGCCTGTTGCTTCCAGAACGGCAACACGACATGTCCGCGCCGCACTGCCATGATGGTCAGGATAACGCCGGTTGTCGTGCAGAACAGCGCGGCGATGACCGATGCTTCAAGGCCGAACTGGCCGCCGGTGAGAAGGGCGGGGCCGTCGATGAGCGGTTTGATGAGGCCGGGGTCGGAATCAGAGCCCGAAACCACGCCCGAGAAGACGGCGGACTGGGTCCAGTTCCAGGCGGCGTGGAAGCCCATGCTCATCCACAGCCGCCGGGTCAGCATATAGGCGGCGCCGAGCAGGATGCCGGCCTCGACAGCGATGAAGATGGCGCCGGTCATCGTGGCGGCCGGGTTCATCAGATGGACGAGGCCGAAGACGGCGGAAGAGATGAAGAGGGAAATCCAGCTGCCCAGCCATTCCTCGACAATGCGGAAGAGCACGCCGCGGAACAGCAGCTCCTCGAACACCGCGGCGCTCACCGCCATCGGGATCGCTGTCAGCATGAAGGAGGCCGGGTTGAAACCAGCGATCTTGTAGATGCCCATGATCATCAGGACGATGACGCTGGCGCTATAGAGCCCGAAGCCGACCAGCAGGCCGATGCCGAGTTCCTTGCCCATGCCAGGGAAGGCGAGTTCGGTGACCGACCGACGCTCGATCAGGCGGACCAACCAGCTGTAGACGGCGAAGCCCGCCGCCGACCAGCCGATGACAATGGCAATCTGGGCCCAGATGTTGCCGGCGGCTTGCCCCATGAAATTGTTGGAGAAGCCCAGCATGTAGAACATGATGGTGCCGAAGATCGCGAGCCGGACCGGCGGATATTGCACGATACGCAGCCACTGGGCGGGCTGGGGGCTGGCGGGTTCGGTCATAGCCGCTCCTGGCGATGAGAATGAAAGCTGGTCGAATTGTGAATGGAGCAATATCGCTTCGCCCGCGCAACCAGTTTTTGGGCGCGCTATCGCACTATTTCGCCGGCGCCGTCCGCACTGATCGCTGGTAGAATTCAACCTTCTCGATCACCTTGCCCGAAGCGTCCCGCGTGAAGGTCACCTCGTGCATGTCGCTGCCATCGCCGGCAATGCGGCGGAACCGATCACGCCCGATGGGTTTGAGGAACGACAGATGTGCGGCGGGATGAGCGTCGGGCAGCGACACCGTCACCAGGCCGCCATTCCACGGCAGGATCACCGTTTCGCTGTCCCAGACGTTGGTGACATAGCGGCCGGCATAATCCTCGAGGGGCGCTGCGACCGGCGGCGTACCCTTGAAGCTGTGATCACGCCGCGCATCGAGCAGGCTGTGGACTTCGACTGTATCGGCCCAGACCTCGTGATTGTCGATGGTCATCACCGCCACCGCCGTTTCGGTATCGGGGCGGATCAGCACCGTGGTGTGATAGCCGGGGCAACTGCCATCGTGCCCGACATAGGTCTTGTCGCCATCGCGTTCGAGCGCGAAGCCAAGCCCGAAGCTGCCCTCCCGCGCCGGATCGCTGAATTGCAGGCGCTGCATTTCGCGCAGCGTGCTCGGACGCAACACGCCGGGCGTCGTCGGCACGGACTCCTGACCCAACAAGCCGAGCTGCCACAGGCCGAACTTCACCAGATCTTCGGCGGTGCTCGAAAAACCCGCTGCCGGGGTGATCGCCTTGGCATCGAAGGGCTTGAGCAGAGCCCGTTTGCCCTGGCGGTCAAGCGGGCTCCAGCCGACGGCAAGGCGCGTGCCAAGTTGGTCGAGCGGCAGATAGGGGCGGGTATCGGCCAGCCCGAGCGGCGCCAGGATGCGGGTTTCGACCAGCGTCGCATAGGGTTCACCGGCCACGGCGGCTGCGGCATCACCGGCGAGGGTCAGCCCGATATTGCTGTATTGATAGACACGGCCGACCGGATAGAGCGGCTTGGCGCTGCCGACATCGGCCTTGAGTTCATCTGGTGTCGGAAACGGAAAATCCGGGCCGGTCCAATAGCCGGTGCGGCCATCGCGCGGGACGCCGGCCGAATGGCTCATCAGCGCGCGCAACGTGACGGGGATGGAATCGCGGCCATCGGGTTGCAACTGTGCCCAGGGCAAATAAGTGGTGATCGGCTCATCGAGCCGCAGCTTGCCCGCCTCCCATTGCTGCATCACCGCGATGGAGGTGAACAGCTTGGAGATCGAACAGATCGAATAGATGGTCTTGCCGGTCGCCGGCCGCTTGCCGGCGGCATCGACATGGCCATAGCCGTTCGACCAGACCAGTTGATCACCCTTGCCGATCGCGACCGACAGTGCCGGCCAGCGGCCATAGACCTGCGAGGCGTCCGCCCAGGCATCGACAAGGCGGATGCCCTCGCTGAGCGCCGGATCGGCGGGCGGCGGTGCCGCCTGCGCCGCCGTGGCGACCAGCGCCAGCGCCGCCGCAAGCCGCTTCATTCGGCGGCTTCGGCCATCAACGGTGCTGCCGCATGGGCCGTGCTGAACACCATCTCGTCGTCGAGCTTGCCGTCGCGCAGTTCCTGCTTGTCGAGCTTGTAATTGGCAGTGACCATCCACGGCGCGCGGGTGCCGGAGCGGGGCAGGGCATCGGCGCCACGCTGAACATAGCCCGAGGACAGATCCATCGCGAGGCGTTCGGGTTGGACATCGGGTGCCGGCGTCGGCGTAGCGATGGTCGTGCCGGTCGCCGCCATATGGTTGAGCAGGCGGCCCACATATTCGGCGATCAGGTCGGATCGAAGGGTCCAACTGGCGTTGATATAGCCGAAGCTGATCGCAAGGTTCGGGATACCGGAGAACATCATCCCCTTGTAGGTGAGCGAGTCGGCGATGCGCCGAGCTTCGCCATCGACCGTGACCGCCATGCCGCCGAGCGCTTCGAGCTTGAGGCCGGTGGCGGCGACGATGACATCAGCTTCTAGCAGTTCGCCCGAGGTCAGGCGGATGCCATTCGGCTCAAACTTCGCGATCGTATCGGTGACGATATCGGCCTTGTTGGCCTTGATCGCATCGAACAGATCGGCATCGGGAACCAGGCAAAGCCGCTGGTCCCAGGGGTTGTACTTGGGCGTGAAATGCTTGCCCATGTCATAGCCGTCGGGGAGCAGTTTCTGCAGCCGGCCGAGCAGATTGGCGCGGACTTTCTCCGGGTGCTTGCGGGTCTGTTCATAAAACCACATGCCGAAGGTGACATTCTTCCAGCGGACGATGTCATAGGCCATCTGCGCCGGCAGCACCTTGCGCAGAAAATTCGCGATGGCGTCGCTGCCGGGGCGGCTGACCATATAGGTCGGCGAACGCTGGAGCATGGTGACGTGCTTGGCGGTCTTGGCCATCGCCGGCACCAGCGTCACCGCCGTGGCGCCCGAGCCAATGATGACGATTTTCTTGCCAGCATAATCAAGGCTTTCCGGCCAGAATTGCGGCTGGATGACGGTGCCCTTGAAGTCGACCTCGCCCGGCCATTCGGGCTTGTAGCCTTGCGAATAGCTGTAATAGCCCGAGCACATGTAGAGGAAGTTGCATGTGATGGTGGCGGTGCTGCCGTCCTTCAGTGTGCTCGAAACCGTCCAGGTGGCGCTGGCAGAATCCCAGATTGCCGCCGTGACCTTGTGGCCGAAGCGGATGTGGCGTTCGACGCCATGTTCGGTCGCCGCCTCGCGGATGTATTTTCGGATGCTGGGGCCGTCGGCGATGGCCTTGGCCTCCTCCCAGGGTTTGAAGTTGTAACCCAGCGTATACATGTCGCTGTCCGACCGGATGCCGGGATAGCGGAACAGATCCCAGGTGCCGCCGATGGCATCGCGGCCTTCAAGGATGGCGTAGCTGCGGCCGGGGCAATCCTGCTGGAGGTGCACTGCGGCGCCGATGCCCGACAGGCCGGCGCCGACAATCAGCACGTCAAAATGGGGGGTGGTCATGGATTGCTCTCCCGGTTGACGTTTACGTTAATCAACCTGGGCGAGCAGCGCAACCGAATGGCCCGAACGCGCAACCCTTTGCAGCACGGCGCGTTCACAACGCGCAATCAATGCAAGGAATGTCCCATGACCAATGCTGAAGACCTGCAGGCGAAATTCTGGGAAGCGCTGCATTCCGACCGCACGATGATGCTGGGACTCGATGGCGTCGAAGCGGGCCATCCCCGGCCGATGGCGGCGCAAGCTGAAGGTGACAAGGGGCCGATCTTTTTCTTTACGTCGACCGAAAACGGGATCGTCCAGAAGCTTGCTGCCGGCAATCGCGCGACCGCGACCTTTGTCGACAAGGGCCACAATCTGTTTGCGACGCTCTATGGCACGTTGTCACTCGACAAAGACCCGGCGACGATCGAGCGGCTGTGGAATCCGTATGTCTCGGCCTGGTATCCGGGCGGCAAAACCGACCCCAAGCTGCGGCTGCTCCGCCTTGATGCCGATAGCGCCGAAATCTGGCTGAACGAGTCGAGCCTGTTCGCCGGGCTGAAGATGCTGCTCGGTATTGATCCGAAGGCGGATCACATGGAGAAAGC
>JAAFIT010000183.1 GCA_013298745.1 Sphingomonadales bacterium | reverse complement strand
ATGTAGCGGGCTTCAAGGGCGTTCCAGATGGCTTCGGCCTCGGCGCGAAACCCGTCCCAGCCGCGCGCTTCGGCCGGCCCGGCAAAGGCGGCGATGGCGTCGCGGCTGCGCGCCGGATCGGCCCAGAGATCAAGGCTCGATCCATCCTGCCAGGCGTGGCGGGCCAGACGGTCGCTCGCCACCAGGGTCAGATGATCGGCCATGTCGGCGCCGGCTTCGGCAAAGATCGCTTCGAAGATCCAGCGTGCGGTGAACACGGTGGGGCCGGCATCGACCGCGACTCCATCGCAATCGACGGTGCGGAGCTTGCCCCCGGGGGTCGCCATGCGCTCGACAACCGTCACCGGAATGCCGCGGGCGGCGAGCAGCGCTGCGGCGCACAGCCCGCCGATCCCGGCCCCGATGATGACCACGCGCTGGCCGTCCGTGTCGCGCGCCAAAGCCAAATCCCGTCCCCAAACTCGTTCGTGGGCGCCAAAGCTGCGCCGATTCCGCCACCATGATTGACCGGCGCTCGCCGACTGTCCAGAGTCGATGACACTATGGTCGATGGCGATTTTTCTCCGGGTTGGCGCGAACGCTGGTTGTTGTGGCGCAACAGCTGGTTGTCCGATCCGCGGTTTCAACGCTGGTCGATGCGGTTGCCACTGCTGCGCACGACCGCACAACGCCACGCCAACGCCATGTTCGGGGTGATCACCGGCTTTGTTTACACCAAGACGCTGACCGCGGCGGTCGATCTCGGCATCATCGCCGCCTGTGCCGAGGCACCACAATCGGAAGCGGAACTGGCGGAACGTGCCGGGCTGGCGCCGGCCGCGATGTCGCGATTGCTGGCGGCGGCGGCGTCGATCGATCTGGTCGAATCGCTGCCCGGCAATCGCTGGACGCTGGGGCAGCGCGGCGCGGCGCTGGCCAACAACACAGGCGCGCTGGCGATGATCGAGCACCACAAGCTGTTCTATACCGATCTTGCCGATCCGGTGGCGATGCTCAAGCGCGGCCGCGGCGGCGGCGAACTGGCGCGCTTCTGGAGCTATGCCGAAGCGGCGGGACGCGGCGATCCGGCGGCGGCGGACGATCCCGGCACCCAGGCCTATTCGGCGCTGATGGCGGCGTCGCAGCCGATGGTGGCCGAACAGGTGCTCGAAGCCTTTGATTTCCGCGGCAAGCGCAAGCTGCTCGATATCGGCGGCGGCCATGGCGCGTTTCTGGCCGAGGTCGCGGCGCAGCATCCGGATTTGCCATTGGCGCTGTTCGATCTGCCGCCGGTGGCCGCAGCCGCAAAGGGTGTGCTGGCGGCGCGCGGGCTCGAACGCGTCGAAGTCACCGGGGGCAGCTTTCGGGATGATCCGCTGCCCGCCGGCGCCGATGTCATCAGCCTGGTGCGCATCCTCCACGATCATGACGATGCCGTGGTGACGGCACTTCTCGCCAAGGTCCATGCCGCGCTGCCACCGGGCGGAACGCTGCTGATCGCCGAGCCGATGGCTGGTACCCAGGGGGCGCAGGCGATGGGCGATGCCTATTTCGGTCTGTATCTCTGGGCGATGGGGTCTGGCCGGCCGCGCACGGCCGAGGCTTATCGGGCGATGTTGCAGGCGGCCGGCTTCACCCGTGTGGTGGAGCGGCGCACCGGGGTGCCGATGGTGACGCGGCTGCTCGTTGCAACGCGCTGACCGCTTCGGCTCCCTGCCGTCCCCAACAGCCTGATTCCATGGCGCGAATATTGCGCCTGCGTTCCGACTGACGCAAATTGCGCCTGTCCAAACAATTTGACGCGCAAAAGCGTCAAGCCAGCTTTACAACTGACTCCGGCTTGGTAGGATGCGAAGTGAAGAGAAGGGCCAGCAGGGGCTGAGCCGTTCCGGGGAGCGGGAATGGATACGTTGGCGGTCGTTGTCGAGGAGCCGGGGCGCGTCGCGCTGCGTCGCCTCGATATGGCCCCGCCCGAAGGGGATGATCTGGTTGTCGCGGTCGAGTTCAGCGGCATCTCCATGGGCACCGAAAAACTGATGTACAATGGCTCCATGCCGATGTTTCCCGGCATGGGATATCCGTTAGTTCCCGGATATGAAGCCGTTGGCCGCGTTGTCGATGCCGGCCCCAACGCGCGTGGCCGCATCGGCGAGCATGTCTTCGTGCCGGGATCGTCGAAGTTCATCGGCGCCCGCGGCCTGTTCGGCGGCTCGGCGCGGACGTTGGTCACCGGCTCGGCGCGGGTTCTGTCGATTCCCGAAGGCCTTGGCGAATCGGCGGTGCTGCTGTCGCTGGCAGCAACCGCGCAGCACGCGCTGGTTGGTGGCGCAATGCCCGATCTCATCATCGGCCATGGCGTGCTCGGCCGCCTGCTGGCGCGCATGGCCGTTGCCGCCGGGCACGCGCCGACGGTGTGGGAAATCAATCCGGTGCGGATGGATGGTGCCGATGGTTATCGCGTCATTGCGCCCGACGCCGATGATCGTCGTGATTATCGCAGCGTTTACGATGCCAGCGGCGATTCGAAGATCCTCGATCCCGCGATCATGCACATGGCGCATGGCGGCGAAATCGTCCTCGCCGGCTTCTACAGCGATCCGTTGAGCTTCAACTTTGCCCCGGCGTTCCGGCGCGAATCGCGCTTCCGCATCGCCACCGAATTTCAGCCCGACGATCTCGCCGCCGTGGTGGCGATGGTCGGCAGCGGCCGCCTGTCGCTCGACGGGCTGGTCACCAACCGCGTCCCTGCCACCGAAGCGGCAACCGCTTACGGCCAGGCCTTTACCGACCCTTCGTGCCTGAAAATGGTTTTTGACTGGAGAGATGTTGCATGAGTGTCAATGCGCTGCTCGATGAAGTCATGGCGCTGCGCGCCGAAGCCGATATGGAGCCGGATCCGGTGCATACCGGCCCGGTGACCAAAGAAACCCAGATCATTGCCATTTATGGCAAGGGTGGCAGCGGCAAATCCTTCGCGCTCGCCAATCTCAGCTACATGATGGCGCAGCAGGGCAAGCGCGTGCTGCTCATCGGCTGTGACCCGAAATCCGATACCACCTCGCTGCTGTTCGGCGGCAAGGCGACGCCGACGATCATCGAAACCTCGGCTGCGAAAAAGCTGGCCGGCGAGGAAATCAGCATCGAGGACGTCTGCTTCCAGCGCGATGGCGTGTTCGCCATGGAACTCGGCGGCCCGGAAGTCGGCCGGGGTTGCGGCGGTCGCGGCATCATCCACGGCTTTGAAACGCTCGAAAAGCTCGGCTTCCATGATTGGGGCTTTGATTACGTCCTGCTCGATTTCCTCGGCGACGTGGTCTGCGGCGGCTTCGGCCTGCCGATCGCTCGCGACATGTGCCAGAAGGTGATCGTCGTCGCGTCGAACGACCTGCAATCGCTCTATGTCGCCAACAATGTCTGCAAGGCGGTCGAATATTTCCGCAAGATGGGCGGCAATGTCGGCGTCGCCGGCATCCTCATCAACAAGGATGATGGCTCCGGCGAAGCCCAGGCCTTTGCCGATGCGGTTGGTATTCCCATCCTCGCAGCGATCCCGGCGCACGAAGATATCCGCAAGAAATCGGCCAATTATCAGATCATCGGCACCAGCGAGAGCCAATGGGGCCCGTTGTTCGAAGGCCTTGCCGAAGCTGTGGCGACCGCGCCCCCGGTGCGACCGAAACCGCTCGATCAGGACGGTTTGCTCGGCCTGTTCAAGCCTGAAGACACCGGCGGCAACTTCACGCTGAAGCCGGCCACCCAGGCCGATATGCGCGGCGGCGAGTTCGTCACCAAGCCGTCGCTCGAGGTTGTTTACGACAATGTCTGAACGCGTCGATCTTGAAGCCCCGGTGGCGGAAGGGGCCGGCTGCCACGCCGGCGCCGAGACGATGCGCGAGGCGGCGGCCAAGGCCGGCAAGTCCGAAGTGCTCGATCGCTATGCCGCGGACTATCCCAAGGGTCCGCACGACCAACCGCAATCGATGTGCCCGGCGTTTGGCTCACTGCGCGTCGGCTTGCGCATGCGCCGCACCGCGACGGTCCTGTCGGGCTCGGCCTGCTGCGTTTATGGACTGACCTTCACTAGCCACTTCTATGGCGCCCGCCGGACCGTCGGCTATGTGCCGTTCAATTCGGAAACATTGGTCACCGGCAAGCTGTTCGAGGATATTCGCGAAGCCGTCTACAAGATGGCCGACCCTGAATTGTACGACACCATCGTCGTCACCAACCTGTGCGTGCCGACCGCTTCGGGCGTGCCGTTGCAGCTGATCCCCGATGTCATCAATGGTGTCCGCATCATCGGCATCGATGTGCCGGGCTTTGGCGTGCCCACGCATGCCGAGGCCAAGGACGTGCTGGCCGGTGCCATGCTGGCCTTTGCGCGCAAGGAAGTCATGGCCGGGCCGGTGGCGGCGCCCGCCGTGCGCCCCGACAAGCCGACGATTACCCTGCTCGGTGAAATGTTCCCGGCCGATCCGGTCGGCATCTCGATGATGCTCGATCCGATGGGCCTTGCTGCCGGGCCGGTGGTGCCGACGCGCGAGTGGCGCGAGCTTTATGCCGCGCTCGATTGCGCCGCGGTTGCTGCCATCCACCCGTTCTACACTGCCTCGGTGCGCGAATTCGAAGCCGCCGGTCGTACGGTTGTCGGCTCGGCGCCGGTCGGCCGCGATGGCACCGCCGCCTGGCTTGCCGCCATCGGCGATGCCTGCGGAATTGCCGCCGACAAGGTGGCAGCGGCGCAGAACAAGTTCCTCCCCGCCATCGCCGGCGCGCTGGCCGGCAAGCCGATCAAGGGCCGCATCACGGTGTCGGGCTATGAAGGCTCCGAACTGCTCGTCGCGCGCCTGCTCGTCGAATCGGGTGCCGATGTCCGCTATGTCGGTACCGCCTGTCCCAAGACGCGCTGGTCCGATCCCGATCGCGAATGGCTCGAAGCCAAGGGCGTGCAGATCCAGTATCGCGCCAGCCTCGAACAGGACATTGCCGCGGTCGATGAATATCGCCCCGATCTCGCCATCGGCACGACGCCAGTGGTGCAGCATGCCAAGAGCAACGCCATCCCGGGGCTGTATTTCACCAACCTGATTTCGGCGCGACCGCTGATGGGGCCCGCGGGCGCCGGCAGCCTGGCCCAGGTCATCAACGGTGCGCTCGCCAACAAGGCGCGGTTCGACACGATGCGGACCTTCTTCGAAGGCGTCGGCGAAGGCTTCTCGGCCGGGATTTGGGAAGACACACCAACCGATCGGCCCGATTTCAAGAAGAAATACGCCGCCAAGATGGTCGCAGCCGCCAAGGCCGAGGAGGCGATCGGCTCATGATCGTCCGTCTCTGCAATATGGTGATGCCATGCTAGTTCTCGATCACGATCGGGCCGGCGGCTATTGGGGCGCGGTTTACGCCTTCACCGCCATCAAGGGCCTGCAGGTCATCATCGATGGCCCGGTGGGCTGCGAGAATCTGCCGGTCACCTCGGTGCTGCACTATACCGATGGCCTGCCGCCGCACGAACTGCCGATCGTCGTCACCGGGCTTTCGGAGCAGGAACTCGGTCGCGATGGTACCGAAGGCGCCATGAAGCGGGCGTGGAAGACGCTCGATCCGTCGCTGCCCGCCGTCGTCGTCACCGGCTCGATCGCCGAAATGATCGGCGGCGG
>JAAFIT010000182.1 GCA_013298745.1 Sphingomonadales bacterium | reverse complement strand
GGTCGAACTGCTGCGCCGCCACGAACGCATGGCCTGGGCTGGGTCGTTGTTGGTGCTGGTCCATGCCGGCATCCATTTCAACGCCTGGCTGGCGTGGTTGGCGCTGGTGGCGATGCTGGTCAATGTCGCCAGCGGCCTGACCGGCAAATATCTGATGGGCCGGGCACGGCTGCGCCTGCAGGCGGCGCGAGAACGACTGGCGGCTGATGGCTTGCCGCCCGACGCGATCGAGGAGAAGTTGTATCGCGACACCCTGACCTATGATCTCGTCAAACAATGGCGGGTGGTCCATGTCCCGATCACGCTGGCCTTTGCCGTGCTGGCGACCGCGCATCTGGTGGCGACGGCGCTGTTCTGGGACTGGCAGTGATGAAAAACCCGGCGCTCTGGGTAATTTCGATATTGCTCGGCGCGGTGATCCTGCTGTGCTTTGTCCGGCCGCAAGCAATGCTGGCACCCGGCCCAGTGGTGGCCGCACATGCCGGCATCGCGCAGGATTGCTTCGCTTGCCATGCACCCTTGCACGGCGCTGCAGCCGCACGGTGCATCACCTGTCACGCGCCATCGCGCATCGGCCTGTTCACCACGCGCGGTGCGCCATTGCCAAAGGGCAGCATCGCCTTTCACCAGCAATTGCGCCAGCCCGATTGCATGGCGTGTCATACCGATCATGCCGGGCCGGCGCTGGCGCGGCACAGCCCGGTGGGCTTCAGCCACACATTGTTGCAGCCTGCGGTGCAATCGCGCTGCACTGCGTGTCACACAGCGCCGACCGGATTGCGGCTGGGGCCGCTGCACAAGGCCTTTGCTGCAACCGCCTGCGGCGATTGCCACACTACCCGCGGCTGGAAGCCCGCCGCCTTCCGCCATGACAGTTTGACACCTGTGCTGCGCAGCCAGTGCGCGACGTGCCACCGCGCGCCGGCCGGCGCTCTTCATCGCGGATTCGGCACGATGAATTGTGCGCAATGCCATGCAACGACCGCCTGGGAGCCGGCGAATTTTGCGCATGACCGGCTGTTCCGGCTCGATAGCGATCACAATGTCGCCTGCGCCACCTGCCATGTCGGTGGCAACACGGCGCGTTACACCTGCTATGGCTGCCACGAGCATCAACCGGCAGCGATCATCGCCGAACATCGCGAGGAAGGCATCCGCAACGTCGACAATTGTGTGCGCTGCCATCGCAGCAGCAGCGAAGGCGGCGAGGGCCGGGAAGGCAGTGCGCGCCGTGGTGGTGGTGACGATGATTGAGCATCGCCTGTTGCGCAGCGCCACCGGCTGCGCCAAATCATGGCGATGACCAATTCCGTCACCAAAATCGGCGTGCTGGGCGCGGGTGGCCGCATGGGCAGGGCCATTATCAGCGCCATCGCCTCCGATCCGCGCCTTGTGCTTGCTGGTGCCATCGAGCGCGCCGGTCATGAACTTGTGGGCCGCCCGGTTGGCCCGCCGTTTCCATCGACCCTGACCTATTGTTCGAACCATGGGCCACTGGCGATCGCCAGTGATGTCCTCATCGATTTCACCTCGCCGATTGCCCTTGCGGCGACGCTTGATGCCGCGTGCGACGGCAAGTCCGCGATCGTGATCGGCACCACGGGTCTGGAGCCACATCATCACGCGCTGATTGATGCGGCGGCAAAGACCATCCCCGTCCTGCAGGCGGCCAACACCAGCCTGGGCGTGACCCTGCTGGCGCGGCTGGTGGCCGATGCGGCGCGCGCACTTGGCCCCGATTGGGACATCGAGATTGCCGAGCTTCACCACCGCCACAAGGTCGATGCGCCTTCGGGCACTGCCCTTGCCCTTGGTACGGCGGCGGCGGCTGGGCGCGGTGTCGATCTTGTATCGGTCAGCGATCGCGGTCGCGATGGCATTACCGGTGCGCGCCAACCCGGCCATATCGGCTTCGCATCACTGCGCGGTGGCAGTGCGGCGGGTGATCACACCGTGCTGTTTGCGGGCGAAGGCGAGCGCATTGAGTTGCGCCACCTCGCCGAGAATCGCGATATCTTTGCACGTGGTGCCCTGCGCGCGGCCATGTGGCTGGCGGGCAAGCCGGCCGGCCGCTATCAGATGGACGATGTGCTCGGGCTGCCGCTGCGATAGGCGCTGAGCGCTGCCGTGATGGCGGCGCCAACGCGGCGGCGCTCGGGTGCCGACAGGAAGCTGCCGATCCGCACGCGCTGGGTTCCGGATTTGAGCCACAGATGCGCATCGCCGGCGGGCGTTTCCTCGATTTCGACGCGCGTCCAGTAAGGCTCGAAGCCATAGTGCCGCGACACGCCCTTGGCATTGACGCGGGCGAGGGTGAGCGCGTTGCCGGCCAAAGTCAGTCGTTCATGCCCGCGCGCCGAAGCGGTGTTGGCGCGAAACGCCCAGGCCAGCAGCGCCACATCCGCCACCATGAACGGGATGATCGGCCAGGCGCCGAGCACCAGAAAGCGCAAGCCGCCGAGGAAAAAGATGCCGCACACCGCCGCGATCAACCAGCGGGTATGCTGGCGGCTGAACGAACGATTCGGGGTGAGAGTAAGATCGAGAAGCACGTTGCCACTTTAACGCCGCGCCGCTGGACTTCCAGTCGCTGCGACGCCAAGGCAGTTTGCATGACACCCGCGCAGATCGAAGCCTTTTACACGCGGCTGGCGGCGGCCAACCCGAACCCCACGACCGAGCTTGAATATTCGGACCCCTTCACGCTGCTTGTTGCCGTTGTGTTGTCGGCGCAATCCACCGATGTCGGCGTCAACAAGGCAACGCGCGGGTTGTTTGCAGCGGCGCCGACGCCAAGGGCGATGGTCGCACTTGGCGAAGCCGGGGTGCGCGATCACATCAAGACGATCGGGCTGTTCAACACCAAGGCCAAGAACGTCATCGCCCTGTCGGAAATGCTGATCGCCCTGCACGACGGCGCGGTGCCGAACGATCGCGCCGCGCTGGAGGCTTTGCCGGGGGTCGGGCGCAAGACGGCCAATGTCGTGCTCAACACCGCATTCGGTGCCGAAACCTGCGCGGTCGATACGCATATCTTCCGCGTCGCCAACCGGACGGGACTGGCGCCGGGCAAGACCGTGCTGGCGGTGGAAGAGGGTATACTGGCGCGCACGCCCAAGCGCTTCATGCGCAACGCGCATCATTGGCTCATCCTGCACGGTCGCTACATATGCGTCGCGCGCCGGCCGCGTTGTGAAGGCTGTCCGGTGGCCGATCTGTGCGACTTTCCCGAAAAGAACGCTTGATCCGGTAATGACGATCTTGGGGTTAAGGCCGCATTCACCCAGCAGACGCCAATGGGAGCGCCAGTAAAGGTTGCGTTGCTTGCCACCGTCGTGGCACTTTTGTTCGTGGTCTCCATCAGGGGTAAGCGATGATGCGTTTTGTAGCACTCGGGTTGGCGTTGCTGGCGGCCCCGGCCATGGCTGCCGAACCGCCACCCCCACCGGTCGAGACCGGTCCTCCGGTCAGTTGCATCAATCTGCGGAACATTCGCGGCACCCAGGTGATCGATGATCAGACCATCGATTTTCACATGGCCGGCAATAAGGTGTTTCGCAACACGCTGCCCAATCGCTGCCCGCAACTCGGTTTTCAGCGCGCCTTTGCCTATCAGACATCGATCAGCCAGCTGTGCTCCGTCGATATCATTACGGTGATTGTTCAGGGCGGTGGCCCGATGATGGGAGCCACCTGCGGGCTTGGGAAATTCACGCCGATCGAACCTGCGGCTCGGAAATAGCTGTCTGGTATTGCGTCGCCGGCGCTGCTAACAGCGGCGCCACGCATCCGTAGCTCAGCTGGATAGAGTACTGCCCTCCGAAGGCAGGGGTCACAGGTTCGAATCCTGTCGGATGCGCCAATAGAACAACAGCCTGGTTTTTTGGGTTCAGGAATCGCGACTGGGTCATGTTCGGATTCAGCCGAGCACTGCGAGCAGGCTTGCAACTGGTCCGGTTCGGAGATGACCGGAAGCCGACGATAATGGCCCATCCAAGTTGGCACACTGATCCCACCACGGTGAAGTGCTGCCGAATTCGCTGCTTATCGTGCCGCGCTGAGTCCAGATAGTTCCGTTCCTCGGGGCGACTTGCACAGCTGGGAAAGTCTCATGCAATCGTGAGGACGAAAATGGGCGTCGTCACAAACGTTACACTATCAGCTAGAGAAGGAAGCGGGACCCACCTATGCCTGTCTAAGGTGTATCAATGCTGCGCATGATCTTTGTATTCGCATCTGCAGAGACGGCCGCAGCGAATGTCGCCGGGGTGCCGGCGATCGCGCGGGTGGCGCGTGAGGCAGCATCAGCAGCGAAAGACTTGTCAGATTGTCGAGTGATTGTGTTCGCACTGCCGGGCGGCAACCTGGAAGATGACTGGTGCGATTCGGAAATTTCGCGCTTGGCGCCTGATTTGGCAAAGTGCTTCATCGCAACCGAAGAGCTGGTGCCAACTGCGGGCGACCTTTTCTTTGCCGGTGAGATTCTGCTCGCCGCCGGAAACATCGTGGCTGCCCACCACCAATTGAAAACGGCCGCGGTCGAAGCGCGACCCTTGGAAACCCTCAACCAGGTTTTGCGGTTTCACGAGCAGAAGGGCTCGGCTGGACTGCTGGGTCTTCTCCGCCAATCCGGACGAGCAATCATCCGGAACACAGCAAAGGCAAGCGATGGGATTGTGTCGCGTCAATTTAACCGTTTGATTTCAAACCGTATCAGCATGGTGCTGCTGCAAGCGCACAGCGTCCGCCCGTTTCACGCGACGCTTGCGGCCGCCCTGACCGCATTGTTGATGTTTGGCTGCCTTGCTTCCGGTACATTTGCAGGATTGATCGCTGGTGCCGTCTTGTTTCAACTCGCCTCCGTGATCGATGGCGTGGACGGGGAGATTGCCCGCGCCACATTTCGGGAAAGCAGGATCGGGGCAACGCTCGATTCACTCACCGATGCAGTGACCAATCTGGCGTTTCTGGTCGGCTTGGGGCTCAGCCTGACACAGCAAGGCAGCAGCAATGCGCTTGCGATCGGGCTCGCAGGCTTTGCCTGCCTTGGCACAGGCCTCGCCTTGTTAGGCGGCCATGCCACAATCTCTGGTCGCCCGGTCAACTTTGACGCGCTCAAACATGTTGTCAGACGGCAGCAGTCATTTTGGGGCGATTGGCTGATTTGGTTGACGATGCGAGATTTCCTGGCGCTGGCAAGCGCGGTAATGGTCATGCTTGGGTTTGGCTATCAATTCCTGAAACTGTTTGCGCTCGGTTCGTTGATGTGGTTGTTGGCCGCCATGGTCTTTGTATTTCACGACTTTTTGCAGACCCGCCGTAAGAAAAATCAAAATAAAAGATCTGACTGCCCTATCGATACCGCGCCATAGTCTTTGGTAGCGCCTTTCGTCGAAATTGATTCTTTGATTTTGCAGCCCAATATACCTGTGCACTGCTTTCTCGCTAGCAGGTCAGCAGCAGGCCAGCTTCATTGGCTGGAAAGCGCGCGGCGATAAAGCGCGAGGTTCCCGCGCGCAAACGCGTCCCATCGTAGGGCGGCGGCGCGCTCGAGGCCGCGGTGCCGCATCGCATTCGCCAGCGACGAGTCATCCAGAACGCGCCCTATGGCGGAAGCAATCGCAGCCGGATCGGCCGGGTCCACAAGTAGCGCTGCATCGGC
>JAAFIT010000181.1 GCA_013298745.1 Sphingomonadales bacterium | reverse complement strand
GCGGCCTTCGAGCCAGGTGCCGACGCCAAGGGCGATGAGCACCGGGTAGGTCCAGAAAATCAGTCCGACGGCATAGGCCCAGGCAAAGTCACCCGTTTCGATCATGCTGGCGATGTGCACCATCACGGCAACAATCTGGAAGCCAGCGGCCCACATCGGCCAGAAGCGATCGCTGCGCAGCGCGATGATGATCAAGCCGAGCAGCAAGGCGAAATCGATCGCAAGGATGCCCGTTTCGGTTCGCGCATAGGAATTGGCATTCGCAAGATTGGTGGCAAGGGCGGCCAGAATGAACCCGAAGGCTGCCAGCTTTTCGTCCAACCCGCCCCACTTCCACGCCATGCCGGCACTACCAAGCAGGGCAGCGACTGTAATAACCGAATAAATCATCGACAAAATCCCTGAAACTCAACCTTGCGTTCGCGTGGCTGGGTTGCGTCTGACACGCGGCGAGGACGACATCGTCCTCCCGCTCGCGCGTATCTCGCGTCAGGCGACAGCAGCGAAACGACGTTCCAGCGGCATTGCCGATGCCTGGGCTGGCGGGCAGTGCGTATCGGCGAACGCCACTTCGGCGAGCCCCACATCGGCCTGGGCGACGCGCAGCGCCTTGTGGGTGCGGATGATGTTGGTGCGCGATTTGACGAGCGACTGGCAGCTTTCCATCGCGTGCATCAGGGCTTCATGGCCGACATGCATGCCGACATTGGCCTGTTGGGCAGCAACCGGCATTGCGGCGGTCAGGCTGGCAACGGCGGCAATCGCAGCATCGATGGCGGCTTCGGCGGCCAACAGCTTGGCCGCAACCTCATTGGCGGCGAGACGGGTCTGGGCCATCGGGGCGCCGAGAGTCTGTACATTGTGCATGGCAAAGTCCTTCTATTGACGCCCGCAGGCGCCGGGTGAGCGTCCTTGCGGACGACCACCATCCGAAGGACTAAATCAGGGATTTGAGCGCGGCGAGGGCGGCAAGAATGGCGCCAAAGCCCATCGCCGAACCAACGGCAATTCCAAAAATCCAGCCAAGCCGGGCGCCGACCGACAGGTCGTTGCGTTGCCCCCACGGCAGGGACCGGACCGTTGGGCGGGTGCTGGGTCCAGGGTCAAAAGAACCAGCACCCGCCCGGTCGGTTGGGTCATTCACCGATGCGAAAGCCAGACGGGGAGGGCCGTTGACGAGCGGATCAGCGACCGGGCTGGCTGCGACATATTCGTCACTCAAGCTCGAAATGATCGAGCCGGAAGTTGCCGATGCCGTGTCCAGAGCCGGTGGTTGCATTGTCGCCAGATCCGGGGTCTCAGCAACATCCGGTGCCTGATATATCAATGGTTGATACAGATCAGGGGTGGTTTCGCCGCCCGATTCCGCCTGGACCAGCAGCCGTGCTGCCTCGATCCGGCTGGTCACGCCCAGCGTCTTCATGGCGGTGCGCAGGCGCATGTCCACAGTGTGCGGAGACACATCGAGAACGCGCGCAATATCCTTTGATTTCATGTGGTTGAAGACCAGACGCAGGCAATCGCGCTGGCCATCTGTCAGCAGCATGACCGCGTCTGTTTCAGAGGTTGAGCGTGTTGTCACACTAGTACACCACCGTGCTCGCACGTTGTTGTCAAGCCTGTCGGCGACGTTTGTTTCAAAGTCGCTGGCAAAATCCACACGCATCACAAATCCCTTCGCCACTGGTGACCCACAACCAGAAAAAAGCGATGTCGGAGTGTCGCTTAAAAGGAACCATTTCGCAACCTTCTTGTTCGCCGGTTCAGAATCCGACGATTCGGACATCGCCGACCCGAACGATGCCACTGCGGTGGTGTCGCCGTGCCGTTGCCACCGCATGATGCCTGCGCCTAGAGTTGCGCCATGACATGGCAAGCTGAAATCGATGAACTGGCGCTGCGGCGGGCTGCGGCGTTGCAAATGGGCGGTCCCGCCAAGCTGGAAAAGCAGGCGGCGATGGGGCGGATGAACGCCCGCCAGCGGCTCGCCGCGGTCGCCGATGAAGGTTCGTTCCGCGAGATCGGCGCGCTCGCCGGTTTTGCCGCCTATGCCGATGATGGCGCGATGCTGAGTTTCCAGCCCGCCAACTTCCTGTTCGGCCGCGCCACCGTCGATGGCCGCCCGGTGGTGCTGACCGCTGATGATTTCACGGTGCGCGGCGGTGCCGCCGACGCCAGCCTGCATAGGAAGCTCACCGACGCCGAGCGGCTGGCGAGCGAATATCGCCTGCCGCTGATCCGCATGATCGAGGGCACCGGCGGCGGTGGCTCGGTCCGCACCCTCGAAACCAATGGCTACACCTATATCCCCGAAATCCCCGGCTGGGAGATCATGGTCGACAACATGGCCAATGTGCCCGTCGTGGCGCTCGGCCTTGGCCCCGTCGCCGGGCTCGGTGCCGGGCGGCAGGTGATGGCGCATTATTCGCTGCTCGTCGAAGGCGTGTCGCAGATGTTTGTTGCAGGTCCCCCGGTGGTGGCGGCCGCCGGCGAGATCCGCACCAAGGAAAGCCTGGGCGGCGCCCATATCCATGCCGCCAATGGCGCCATCGATGACCGGGTGGACAGCGAAGCCGAAGCCTTTGCCCGGCTGCGGCGCTTCCTGTCCTATCTGCCGAGCTCGGTCGATGAACTGCCTGCCCGCGGACCTGTGAAGGACAAGCGCCGCAAGGGCGAAGACTGGCTGGCCAGCGCCGTGCCGCGCGATGGCCGCAAGCTTTACCCGATCCGCCCCATCGTCGAAGCGATCGTCGATCGTGAAAGCTGGTTCGAGATGGGGCGCGAATGGGGCCTGGGCGTCGTCACCGGCTTTGCCCGCATCGATGGCTGGCCGGTCGCCATCATCGCCTCCAACCCCGAAAGCCTGGGCGGATTGTGGACCGCGGCCACGGCGCGCAAGGTCGAACGCCATGTCGATCTCGCCGATACCTTCCATCTGCCGGTCGTTCACCTCGTCGACAATCCCGGCTTCCTGATCGGCCGCCGCGCTGAGGACGAAGGCACAATTCGCTGGGGTTCCAGAGCCTTGGCGGCGATATATCAAGCATCGGTACCCTGGGTATCGATCATCCTGCGCAAGGCCTATGGCATGGCCGGCAGCGGCCATGCGCCGGCCGACCGCTTCCGCTGGCGCATGGCCTGGCCTTCGGGCGATTGGGGCAGCTTGCCGATTTCGGGCGGGCTCGAAGCCGCCTATCGCGCCGAGCTCGAAGGCTGTGACGACCCGGTGGCGCGGCTGGCGGAGATCAAGGCGCGCCTCGAACGCGTCCGCTCACCCTTCCGCACCGCCGAACATTATGGCGTCGAAGCGATCATCGATCCGCGCGACACGCGGGCGGAGCTGTGCGAGTTCGTGAATCTGGCGCAACGGGCGCTGAAGCCGGGGCGCAAGGGGCGGGGGTTGCGGCCTTAAGGTTTTGCCTCCGGCGGTTGGGGCCGTTGGCCCCAAACCCCGATTTCAAGGCCTCATCTCCTAGGTCGCGCCCAAGATTAGATCAAACAATGGGGTCTGGGGCCAATGGCCCCAGCCGCCGGAGGCAACCAGCGCTTATTGCGCTGTCATTCCCATCGCCCGCGCCTTTTCGGCGCAGATCTTCAACTCGGCCTGGTCGACAAGGCCATCCTTGCTGGTGTCGCAGAACCCATGGCCCATTTCGCGACGGCCGGCGGCGGTCCATTCGGCGAGGCTCCACTTGCCGTCCTTGTTGGCATCGGCAGCGATCAGCTTGGCGCGCGCGGCGGCGGCGGCCGGATCGGCGGCGGGGGCCTGGGCGGTGGCGGCGGTGGCGATGAAGGCGGCGGCGATGACGAGAAGGCGCATATCAATCTCCCTGGGTGCCACATTTGGCACCTGACGAGCCATAATATATCACAGCGGTGGTGCCGTGCAAGCCAGCGCGTTTCGGCCGGCCTTACGGCTTGGCGGCCTTTTTCGCGGCCTTGGCGGCAGTGGCAGCCTTGATCTCGTCCTTGGTGACAAAGCCGTCCTTGTTGGCATCGGCCTTGTCAAAGCCCTTG
Organism: Sphingomonadales bacterium; assembly: GCA_013298745.1. GTDB lineage: Bacteria > Pseudomonadota > Alphaproteobacteria > Sphingomonadales > Sphingomonadaceae > Sandarakinorhabdus. Next base: position 1,675 of record JAAFIT010000181.1, on the reverse strand, counting down.
CCCTTGCGGCCGGCGGCCTTCCATTCGGCCTTGTCCCATTTGCCGTCCTTGTTGACGTCGGCAGCGGTGAGCGCGGCGGCAACGGCTTCGGCCTTGGCCTTTTGCTCAGGCGTTGGCGCCGGATTCTGGGCGCTGGCAGCGGTGGCGGCCATGGCAGCGACGATAAGCATACGGATCATTGATAACCCCCCAGGATTGCGATGATGCCGGTAGCGTAACATGGCGCGATGCCGATTTGTGCTTTTTCTGGCTTTCGTGCGATGAAAACAGTGCGCGTCCGTCAGGGTGACGCGACAAGGACACGGCACTATGGACCGGATTGCAGCAGCGCAGGCATGGGTGATGGCGCTCGGCGAAAGCTATGGCGTCAATCCGATCATCTTCGGCGCCATCTATGTCGGGGCGATCCCGTTCTTCCTGCTGTTCACGGGGCTGGCGATCAATCGTTTGCGCGCCGGGAAGCCGGCCGCGCTGCCGATCCTGGCGGCGGGGTTCTGCTTCGTTTCGGCCTATCTGTATCTCGCCATCGTCGGGCGCAACATCCCGATCTGGGTGTGGCTGTTTATCGGCGCGCTGGTTGGTTACGGCGCCTGGAGCGCGATCCGTGATTTCCGAAAGAAACTTATTGAGTGATTACTCGCGGCGGATGTTTTCCATTCGCTCCGACGTCATCGGGTAATCGCAGCCTTCGGGGATGACGAGCCACATTTCGCCGTCGCGCTGGACGAATTCGGGCTGGATGAACGGCGGCTGGCGCGCCGCGGCGGCGGCCATCACCGCATCGATGCTGGCATATTGGCCGATGCGTTGCAGGTTGCATTTGGTGGGGAAGACCAGTGCGGCTTCGCCGCGGGCTTCTTCGGCCAGAACATCGGCGGCGGTGGTCCAGCGGATGGCGACGGCTTCATGGCCATCGGGCGAAATCGCGGCCGAGGCGGTGTTGCCGGCATCGGCGAGGTAGAACAGCGTGTCGAAGCGGCGCTTGATCGGCGCCGCTGCCGGCGGCTCCCAGCGCGCGAACGGGACGAAGCGCGCCGCATCGACGCGGTGGCCGAGTGCGGCGAGCATTGCGGCGAAGGTGCAGGCTTCGGCATCATCGGGGCCGGATGCCAGGGTGGCGCGGGCATGGGCAAGGGCTTCCGGATCGGGCGCGGCGCCGCTGGTGAGGAGCACACCGGTTTCCTCCAGCGCTTCGCGGCAGCAGGCGATGCGGGCGGCCGCGTCGTCATCGGCGAGGCCGTCGAAACCAAAGGCAAGCTGCGGATCGCGCGCGGTGGACAGATCGGCAGGGTCGACACGGCCGCCGGGGAACACCAGCGCACCGCCGGCAAAGGCGAGATTTTCGCCGCGCCTCACCATCAGCGTTTCGGGCGTGCCATCGGCGCCGGCGCGAAGGAGGATGACAGTGGCGGCGGGGATGCTGGTCATGGCACCACCTTAGGGCTTTGGCAGCCGTTGCAAACCCCTGCTATGGGTGAGGGATGACTGCACCTGAAATCATCGGCATTGCCGCCAGCCTCAGCCTGTTGGCCGGTTGGCGGTTGTATGCGGCGGTGCTGGCGGCGGGGCTGGCAGTGCGCTTTGGCGGCTTTGGCTTGCCGGGGGAATTGGCCGGGCTGGCGGTGCTCGGCAATTGGTGGGTGCTGGGTGTTGCGGCGGCAGGCACAATCGCCGA
>JAAFIT010000180.1 GCA_013298745.1 Sphingomonadales bacterium | reverse complement strand
CGACCTGCACATCGACGTCGCGCCCGAAGGCGCGCAGCTCCGGTGTTCAGCAAAGGTTGGAGACTGGTTCAATCTGCACGGCGCCGTGCTGCCGCTGCGCGCCGCCAAGCAGCGTGTGACCACGACACCAAGGGCGCCATCATGAGCTTCAGCGAAACCTTCGATCTCGCCCCCGGCTACACTATCTCGCGCGTGATCCGCGGCGGCTGGCAACTTGCCGGTGATCATGGCGCGGTGGCGCGCGATCACGTGTCGGGCGATCTCGCCACCTATTACGACGCCGGCATCACCACCTTCGATTGCGCCGATATCTACACCGGCGTCGAAGCGATGATCGGCGATTTCCGCGAGCATCTGTTGAACAAGCGCGGTGCCGACGCTCTGGCGCGGCTGCGGGTCCACACCAAGTTCGTCCCCGATCTCGAATTGCTGCCGACGATCTCTGGAGCGGATGTGCGCCGCATCATCGATCGGTCGTTGCAGCGGCTGCGGATGGAGCGGCTCGATCTCGTCCAGTTCCATTGGTGGGATTATGACCAGCCACGCTTTATCGAGGCGGCGTTGCACCTCAAGGACCTGCAGGCGGAGGGCAAGATTGCCCATGTCAGCGGCACCAATTTCGATGCGGCGCATGTCGCCGAAATCGCCGCCGCCGGGGTGCCCTTCACCACCATGCAAGTGCAATACTCGCTGCTCGACCGGCGCCCGGCCGGGGCATTCACCGACGTCTGTGCCGAACAGGGCACGAAGCTACTCTGCTATGGTAGCCTTGCCGGGGGTTTCCTCACCGATGCCTGGCTCGCGAAGCCGGCGCCGACAACGCTGACCAACCGATCGCTGATCAAATACCGGCTGATCATCGACGAATTCGGCGGCTGGGGCCTGTTCCAGACCCTGCTGCAAACCCTGCGCCGCATCGCCGATCGCCACAACACGACGATCGCCGCGGTTGCCGCACGGCATGTCCTCGATCGGCCGCATGTCGCTGCCGTGATCGTCGGGGCCAGCCATCCGCGGCATCTGCCCGACACGCTGCGGATCGGCACCACCCGGCTCGACGCTGCCGACAATGCCGAAATCGCCGCCGTTCTGGCAAAGGCAGCGGGCCCGACCGGCCCGGTCTATGCGCTGGAACGGGACCGCAACGGCCGGCACGGATCGATCATGAAGTATAATCTGGGCGATGCCAAAGCCTGATGGCGTCAGCCGAGGGCGGCTGCCACCCGCGCGCACTCCGCCTTGAAATCATAGACACCAGCAAGATCATCGACACAATCGGGCCAACGGTCGTGCGCCTGCCAATAGGCATGAAGGCCCAACCGCACACAGGCTTCGGCGAAGCGCTTGTGCCGGCGCAAGGCCTCCGTCGGCACGCCGAACAGCGCCGCCGGGATATTGGCGCGGGCGACACCGCGCCCTTCATCATCGGCATCATAGGCAATCGGGCGGTTTTCGATGATTGCCTGCAAAAGATGATCGATCGCCAGATCGGTTTCACCGACATGTGCGGCGTTGCCGAGCCGCACGATGAAGCTGATCGGATAGGAAGCGGCGAGCATGGCGCGAACCCAGGCTGTGCGCGCCGCACCGGGCTGGTCGCGGCTGGCCTGGTGAAACGCCAGCGTGCTGCGCAGGAGGGCGCACTGGCCGGGTGCCGCGTGCGCAACAATGGCTTCGGCGGCGGCGTGGTCGCTCCGATAGATGGCGATCAAGCCGGCGATCACCATCGCATAGTCCGATTGCGGAAATGTCGTCATCAACTCGTCAGCAAGACGATCCGCCTCGGCGCGGCGGCCCGCCGATCGATAGAAATAGGCGCGGGTGGCGGCGAACGACGGTGCCAGCGGCTCACGCGCCACGATCGCATCAAGCACGTCACACGCCTCGCGAACGCGGCCGATATTGGCAAGCGAAGCGGCATAAAAGGCAGCGACCGTCGAATCGCCCCGGCTCATGCGATAGGCGCTTTCGGCAAGCTGGGTCTTTTCGGCATAATGGCCGAACGCCGGCCGCAGCAGCGCCAGCGCCATCATCGCCTGGCCGCATTCCGGATCGATCGCCAACGCCCGCGCCGCTTCGGCCCGCGCCGCGATCCGCATCGTTTCGCCTTCGCTGTCACTCGTACGCGGCAGGGCAAGGCCACGGAACATGGCAAGCAAGCCCCAGGCCGGGGCGAAATCCGCTGCCTTCGCCACCGCCGCCTCGAGCAGCGCGATGCACTTCAGCTGCTCGCCAAGACTGTTGTCGCGGCCATAAACCGCGCGTGCCTGCAAATACAGGTCATAGGCCTTCGGGTTGATCGCCGTACGCGCCGCCGCCGGGGTGAAATGCGTGTCGAGAGCCGCGGCAATCGCGGCGGCGATCTCGTCCTGCACCACCAGAATATCGGTTGCTGCCCGGTCATAGCGATCACTCCACAGCGTCAGCTGCGTCTGAACATCGACCAACTGGGCATTGATGCGCAGGTGCCCGCCAGACCGCCGCACCGAGCCATCGAGCATATGCGTGGCGCCAAGCTCGGTAACGATCTGCCGCGGCGTTTTCTCAGCGCCGCGAAAGCGGAAACTTGATGCCTTGCCGATGACACTGATGCCGCGGGCGCGCGAAATCGCCTGCAGAATCTCCTCGCTGATGCCGTCGGAAAAATAGGCCATGTCGTCGCCGCCGCCGAGATTGTCGAAGGCCATCACGGCGAGGATTGGCTTGCCGACCGAAGCCGGCGTTGTCGCGGCAGCAGCGGGCACAGCCCCCAGCGGCGCTGGACGGCGTGACGCCACCAACGCCACCTGGCCGATCAACCGATAGCCAACCTTGGTGATGGTTTCGATGCGTGCAGCGCCGGCGCCGTGCTTTTCGACCAGCTTGCGCAACCGAACGATGACGCGGTTGATGGCGTCGTCACCAACGATGCGGCCCTCCCAGCACTGGCGCAGCAGGTCATCGCGCGAAACAATACCGCCATTGGCCATCGCCAGCACCACCAGCACCTGCATGACGCGGGGTTCGAGTGATTCCTGTGCGCCGTCGGCCACGGTCACGCGGCACAGCGCCGGTTCGACAACCATCTCCGCCAGCTGGAATGGCGAGGCATACGCGAGATTAATCTGCACCGGATCAGGCATTACCATGCCAGTCCTTACTGGCTGCCCTTGCGTTGAGAAGCCCCCTGTGACCGACAAAGCGCTATCTTTTGACCCATCATCGGCATTTCATCGGCAAATCATCGGCTCGATATCATTCCGGCATCATGTCGTGCTGCCGCAATTCAGGCTAGCCTTGCTTCAGCTTCAAACGCCAGAAAACACGATGGTGCGCCCGACCCGCACCGTCCGACAGCACGTGCCCCAACATGGGGCCCGGCCGTTGCTTCGACATCCCCGCGTCGAAGGTCTGATCGCCCGCGCCCGCGCGCCGGTGTCCACGTCGCGCCACTCCCTCGGCGGCGCCACGTGTTGAGGGGGCGGCCGCTGACCACGGCCGCCCCCTCTTCTCTTTGGCGCACCCATATTATGCATGGCCCAGGCCCTCCCTCAATCGCCTATGGCCCCGCGCGCCGGCCCGCGGCACAATGGCCGAGGGGAGACAATCGATGGCGCACAAGTTCAAGACTCTTGCCGAGCTGACCGCGGCGCATGCCGCGGCAACGCCCGACAAGGCTGCGATCGTTTTCGACGGTGCCATTATCAGCTATGCGGCGATGCATGACCGCGTTTTGCGCACCGTCGCGGCATTGCGTTCCGAAGGCGTCAAGGCCGGCGATCGGGTCGGCTGGCTGGGGCTGAACCACCCCGATTATGTCGTGGTGATGTGCGCCTGCCTCCGCATTGGTGCCGTGCTGGTCGCGATCAACGCCCGGCTGGTGGCGCGCGAGATCGCCTATATCCTTGGCGATGCCGGCATCGGCGTGCTGATCAGCGAGGCGCAGTTCGCCGGCGTCGCCGACGAAGCCCGCGCCGCCGCCGGCGTTTCGGCGATCATTCTCATCGATGGCAGCCACGGCGGTCGCCCCGCCTTTGGCGATCGGGTGGCGGCCCACCAGCCCGACGCGGCGATGCACCCGGCCGACGCCGAAGATATTGCCATCCAGCTTTATACCAGCGGCACCACCGGCTTTCCAAAAGGCGCGCTGCTGTCGCACCGCGCGCTGCTCGGCGTCATCAGCAAGGGGCCGTTGACAGGCGAAGCCTGGAGCCAGTGGGACGAGGAGGATGTCTGTCTGGTTGCCATGCCCTTGTTCCATATCGGCGGCACCGGCTGGGCGCTGCACGCGCTCGAAGCCGGCGCCACCATGGTCATCCTGCCGCGCCCCGATATCGCCGGCATTGTCGACGCCGTGGCGACGCAGCGCATCACCAAGATGTTCGCGGTGCCGGCGGTGCTCGCTGCCATCCTCCAGCACCTCGAAACCGCGCCCACCGACCTGTCGAGCCTCACCGAGCTGCTCTATGGCGCCTCGCCGATTCCGCTCGATATCCTGCGCCGCTCGATGCTGGCCTTTCCCAATGCCAGCTTCGTCCAATGCTATGGCGCTACCGAAACCTGCGGCACCGTGGTCTATCTGCCGCCAAGCGACCATGATCCAGCCGGCAATCCGCGCATGCTCGGCTGCGGCAAGCCGTTTCCGGGCAATGAAATTCGCATCATCGATGCCGATGGCCATGATCTGCCCACCGGCGCGATCGGCGAGGTGGCGATCAAATCGGTGAGCAACATGTCGGGCTATCACGGCAACCCGGAGGCGACCGCCAAGGCGATGCAGGATGGCTGGTACCGAACCGGTGACGCCGGCTTTGTCGACGCCGACGGCTATCTGACGCTGTTCGACCGGGTGAAGGACATGATCGTTTCGGGCGCCGAAAACATCTACCCCGCCGAAGTCGAAAACGCCCTGCACGAGCACCCCGACGTCGTCGATTGTGCCGTCATCGGCGTTCCCGACGCACGCTGGGGGGAAGCGGTCAAGGCCATTGTCGTCCGCAAGGGCGAGGTGACGCCCGAAGCGCTGATCGCCTTCGCCCGCGCTCGCATTGCCGGCTACAAGGTGCCCAAGAGCGTCGATTTCATCGACGTGCTGCCGCGCAACGCCAGCGGCAAGATTTTGAAGAAGGACCTGCGCACGCCCTATTGGCCCAGCGATGGGCGCCAAATCGGCTGAAAAAAATCCCCGGCACAACTGGCCGCACGCCAGTGCTTCACATGAACGTCACGGGATCGTCGCATCCGTGAAACACTTCATGATTAACGCCCCTGTCATCAAACAGGGGAATGATCATGCGCAATCTTGGATTTGTGACTGCTGCCGTGCTGGCCCTGGCCGCACCGGCCCATGCCGCGATCAGCTTTGGCGGCGTCCTTGAAGTCGCGGGTGGCGCGACCGACCTGGCACCGGGCGGCACGCCAAACGACAACCGGCTGAGCTTTGGGTCCGACATGATCTACCATGCCGGGTCAGACACCTTTTACGGCATTAGCGATCGTGGCCCCGGCGGTGGCACCATCGATTTCGCCCCGCGCATCGAAGCCTTCAAGGTCAACATCGACAAGACGACCGGCGCCGTCAGCGGCTTCAACTTGACCGACACCAAGGTGTTCAAACAGGCCAATGGCACGCCCTATTCCGGCCTGTTCCCGGACCGCCTGCCCGGCGGCAACAAGAACACGCTCGGCAATGCGCTCGATTCGGAAGGCATCGCCCGCT
>JAAFIT010000018.1 GCA_013298745.1 Sphingomonadales bacterium | reverse complement strand
CCAGCTTTGCCATCGGTTGACGCTTTCTGGAATGAGTTGCCCGCATTCTTTGATTGGCTCGTCGGTGGGGTAATGCCCGCCGTGCCGGCTGCTTACGCCAATACCAGTGTAGTGGAAGGCATGGCTTCTATGTTGAGACAAAGTACTAAAGAGCCAGTTGGCATTTGAATTTGACGAGAGGTCGCCCGTGATTGCGCTGTTTTTTTCTTACTCCCATGCTGACGAAGCGTTGCGCGATCAGCTAGAAAAGCAGCTCGCCATGCTGAAGCGGCAAGGGGTCATTACGACATGGCATGACCGCCGAATTGGCGGAGGTCAGGAAATCGACCAGGCCATCGCCACCAACATGGAGGCGGCGGACATCATTCTGTTGCTTGTCAGTCCGGACTTCATCGCCTCTGACTATTGCTATGAGCGAGAAATGACCCGCGCGATGGAACGCCATGAGGCGAAGAACGCCATCGTTATACCGGTCATCCTGAGGGCTTGCGATTGGCATCACGCACCCTTCGGCAAGTTGCTTGCCAGCCCGACCGATGGTCGTCCGGTGACCCAATGGCCCGACCGCGATCAAGCATTCCTAGAGGTGGCCAAGTCCATTCGGGGGGCAGCTGAGCGCCTCCAAAAGGTGAGTGCGCCATCGGCACCGGCTGCTGCGGCAAAGCCACGGGCGGTTCCCGTCGCCGCAGCCGTTGCGCCGCGATCAAGCAATCTGCGCATGACGAAGCAATTCACCGAGCGCGACAAAGACGCCTTCAAGCTCGAAACCTTCGACTTCATCGCCCGGTTTTTTGAGAACTCGCTTGGCGAACTTGAGGCCAGAAACGCGGGAATCGAGACGACTTGCCGGCGGATTGACGCCAACCGCTTCAGCGCCGTCGTCTACCGAAATGGCAAATCTGTTGCGCGCTGTACGATCTTCATTGGCTCACGGTCGTTCGTCAACGGGATCGCTTACACTTCCAACGAGACCAGCGAGAGCAATTCGTTCAATGAATGCCTCAGTATCAATGCTGACGATCAGATGCTGTTCCTGCGCAGCATGGGCATGGCTCGTTTTCAAGGACGAAGCGACGAAGAAAAGCTATCCCAGGAAGGCGCGGCAGAGATGTATTGGGGCATGCTGATCGAGCCGCTACAACGCCAATAAGGAGCCATCATGCTAAAGCCTTCAGAGTGTTTCGCCGGGCCAATTTCGGACGCAAAAACTACGTCGCTCATTCTGCCGCGTACTCAATATGAGCATCGGTCATTGATCGTCGTTGCCGACGGCAAGAAACACGCTGTCTGTCTTGATGGCATCGACCGCGAAATGTTTATGGCGTTCGAATGCGAGTCCAACGAGCACTGGAACGGTGTGCACGTGCCGGGCATCGAATTCGAACTGGATGAAACCAGCCTCACCAACATTGATGGCTTTTTTCCACCGCTGGGATCGATGGTACGAAGCGACGATAAGCTCTTCATCCATGTTCGACCTGACGGTCAGACGATGGGGCGCGGCGGCACAAGGCTGCCCATCCTTTCCGGCCTCCCGAAATGTGCTGAACGCAGTGACGCTTGCTTCACGAGGTGGCAAATTGTGCTGGGCGAGGGGGAGGCTAAGCAGGAGCTTCACCTCGTCGATGTCTCAAAATCTGCATCTGCCCGCTAGCGATTCGGTGTGGACCACCCACCATGTTTTCTGGACACTGGAATCACGTTCTGCGATAGATTCGTAGCCGCGTCAGATTTTTTCAAAGATGCCTTACACAAGTCTTACACGCTTACACAAAGTCTTACACAAAAAATCCGGCGGTTGATACTTTTTTGAATAAATACAAACACTTAACTTAGACGTGGGGCACTCAAAATCGAGTGGAGAAATCCGTGCTGGTTCGAGTCCGGCCAGGGGCACCAACGAACTGTTCGCCAGGCGTCGCTGAAGGTTGAAAAATTCCTTCGAATGACAAGCGGCAATTGACGTGACCGGTGTGCCGCGCCATCGCTGGACAATAACGTGTATCGCCATAAATCCGCGCGTAAAGCGATGGGAGAGTGGCGCCATCGCCAGCGAGCACATCGACTGCGATGGCTTGCTTAAGCGAGGACAAAAATCTCGCAGACAAGGGACGAAGGCGCGCCGGATGGCGCCAAGACGAGATTCGCCGGGCTGGCGCGCGGCAAGGCCTTGATCAGCACGGCATTGTCATTGTCGCCATCGCACAACTCGAAACGCGGGCCGTTGTGGTCGCTGAGGGCAATCGCGGATTGGGACTGCCACGCGATGGCGCTGGCGCCTTTGGCGAGAACATAAGGCGCCGCCAGTTTAACAAAGCTGATCCGCTCGGCATCGTTGGGGTTGGGGTCGTTGACCTTCGGCGATTGGCCCGGCCAGTCACCAATGAGGACATAGCGCCAGGGCACGGCGCGTGCAGCCAGCACGATGCGGAAGCGGGGCGCGGGCAGGGCGCCGTCGAGATTGAGTGTCACGCTGAATCCATCGGCGAGGCTGCGCGGCCGTGCCCCATCGGACGCTGGCGCAAAGGCGCTCGCGGTCATTTCGTGCCAGACCTTGCTGGTCCCATCACCTTTCGCCGCGACGTCTTGAACCGGCGTCGCCATCCGGCTGTCGAAAGCCAGTGACAATGGGCTGTCGTGATGGTCAGCCGGCAACGGCGGTAGCGGTTCAAGCGGGGCCGACACCTGCCCGATGCCCGGGGCTCCGACGTTGAGCCGCAGCGAAATCGGTCGGTCGGGGCGAACAAGGCGAAAACTGCCATCGGCTGCGGTTTCAGCGAACAGACGCACATGATTCCTGTCGGCGAGCAACACGATGCCCGTGCGCGACAGTAACTGTGCCGATGCCGCATCGGGCGCAAAGTGCCAATCAGTCGTCGCCGGATCGGCGAAATAACCATGCACAACGGCCAGTTCTGCGACCAGAGCGAAACCGCTTCTCATGCCGCTGACCCGCCGTGTCGACAACCGTTCACTCTACGGCACGTGGCTGCGCCTCGATGCGGCCAGCATCGATGCTGAGCACACGCATGCGATATAGCACCGAAGGCAGATAGCGGCCGCCGTGGATCGACCAGATATGGCTCAGATCGACTGCATTGAGGTTTTCGATCGTCATCGTCAGTTGCGCGATTCCATCCGGAAGCCCCGGTGTATTCTGCGCGGTGAACAACGGGCAGCCCTGAAAGAACGCAACAGTACCGGAAATGCGCGTCAGGGCTTCATCATAGGTCGATCCGCTGAAGTTGGCGGCGCACATGACCTGCAGGCTGAGATGCACCGGCGGTTGTTGCTGCGTGAAATTCTGCCCATTGCCCGGCAAAACACGCGGTAACCGCGTCGGGATGTTCTCCTGCGAGATATCCACGACAAACACCGCAACCTTTTCAGCAGCCTCCGGCACCGCCGCGCCATTGGCGTCGACAAGGTTGGTGAGCACGGCAACGTTGCCGGCTCCAGGCGCTTGCCGTTGCAGCGCAGAATCGAGTTCGCGAACAATCAGGCGCAAAGCTTCGCCAATCAATCGCGCCTCCCCTTGCCTAAGCTCTAAGCAGTCAGTGATTTATCATTCGACCACGAAATTTTAATGGCAGCAAGGCTCTTGAGGACGTCATGACGATCGATCACGAGTGCGGCACAGCGCTATCTGCCCGGCCGATTTTCTGGGTTTGCAATAATCGTGTCAGCAAATTTTTATCACGTATCGATCCCATACGGAAATAATACGCAAAATTAATTTTTTCGCATGCGATGGTGCTTTTGGACCCGCTCTCGGTCAAGCACCTCGATCTGCGTCAACAACCAGTTGGCCTAGCGCTGGAGAGATAGAACTGGCACTTGCCAGCTCAAAGGACCGTAAATGCATCAGCCGAGCGCTGAACCTGTGTGGCTGCTGGCGGTGGCGCCGTTGTCGTGGCGCCAGCGGCAACGCAAGTGCCAGCTAGGCGGCCGCAGCGCCCGCTTTGCGCCTTATGGTGGCGCCGACAAGGCCAAAGCCAACGATCAGCATCGCCCATGAACCAGGTTCCGGCACAGCCGACGACGGCGAGAAGGTGATGATCGGATCAAGAAACGCATAGCCCGAAGCCATCGAGCCGGCAGAGCGTGTCCAAGCGTTGAGGGTGTAGGTGAAGGGCGTATTGGCCGGCAGCGTAAAGCTGGTCGACCAGTTGATCGTCGCTATCCGGCTCGCTGCGTCCGGATCGATGCCACGAAAGGCTCTGAAGATTTCGGTCGAACCATTCTGGACCCTGAAAAGCGCATTTGCATGGGCCCTTCCCATCGCGGCGATCTGACCGATCGCCCTCATGCTGACCCGCGCCGAGGAACCGGCAGGCCCGGTAAAAAGCAAGGGTGCCGTGTAAATTGCCTCAACGTAAAACGGGTTCGACGTGGACGTTGCCGATGCGACGACGGTGCCGTTGTTGGCGTCGTTCGACGCGACAAAAGCCGAGACCGTGCCGGCAGAGGCAGCAAAGTTCAGTGGCCCTGTTGTCTGCGTCTGTGAAAATATTACTGTGGCATTGAAAGGGTGGTCGACACGAATCGATCCGTAATAAGTTGCTGCGTGCGATGTAACCGAAAGACTGCCAGCCATCGCAGTAGCGATGATAAAGGAATACTTCATTGATGTTCTCCTGCGCTTATTGCCCCGATTCAGCAGCAGCCTTCGACCCCCTTCGAAGGGCCAAGTCTGTTATTGGGGGGAGAATGGCACAGGGTGTCGCAACCCGTTAGTTACGCTGTCGCAGCCGGTTCTTCATTGCGTCTCAACGCGCGCGCAGCAGCATGCGGGCATCGGTGGGAGTGATACCGAACCGCTGCCGGAAGGCGCGACTGAAATTCACGGTATCGAACAAGCCACAGGCCACTGCGACGTCCGCAACACGAGCATCGCGGTTGCCGGCCAGCCGTCGCCACGCCTCGGCATAGCGCAGATCCGCGATGATCTGCGCTACCCCGCCGGCATCGTCGGCGAAAGCACGGTAGAGGCTCGCACGCGAGCAACCCAGCTGACCGGCCAGCCAGCGCGGCGACAATCGCGGATTGGAAAGATTGGTTTCGATCATGGCCATTGCAGCGGCGCGCAAGGGCCTTCGCCCCGGATTGGCCTGGTTCAGCAGGAACCGGGTCAGTCCAGCCAGTTGATCGAGCGCAAAGCCAAGGTCTGCGGAACCGGCAGAGGCCGGTATTCGGCCAAGCAGCATCATCTGCCTGCGCCAGTGTCCGAAGAGCGGATTGGCCATCACCATTGCTGCGAGTTGCGATGGCGGCGGCAGCGCCGGACCGAAGATGCTTTCGGCGACATGGCGCCGTACCATCAGATGAACACCGCCACCGTCGCTCCAGGAAAGCTGGGAAGGTCGCCCCGCATCATGGACAAAAACCTCGCCACGACGCGCTCGAACAGACTGGTCGCCATTCGACACGGCACAGCGCACGCCACTGCACACCACGCCTATACTCAGGTTGGCATGGCCATCAGATAGCAATTGCGAACGGCTGCGTTCGCCATCAAGCGCACTGATGCCATATTGATAGAACTCAGCATCACGCGCGATAATGCCGGTAGCGACGGCAGAGAAGGGGCTGCCAAGCTCCGGTTGGTTCGGCGTCCATTCGTAACAAGCTGTATCCCGCCACCAGCCAAAGGCATCAGCCGGGTGAATGTTCTTTGTCGATACGTCGACTCGCGTCGCAAGGCTCGGAAGACCATGACTTGGGGTCCAGCGACCGATCGCCGGACTCCAGCTCCAGTCTGCCGTCTGTTTCATTGGCCTGCCCCTCTCCAACCATCGTGCCACCCGCAATCAATGCAACAGTCGGTTGCCGCCTGACCAGCCGCCGTGACGCTGTTCTCTTTTCCTGGTCATGCCCGTGCAGTTTCGCATTGGAATGCTGCTTTAGGCTGCACGACGTTGCCGGAGGCGTCGGAACAATAGTCTTGGCCAACGCTCCTGAGAAGGCAATTGGTTTTCATTGTTCCCACGTCCCGAAGCGCGCGTATTGGGGCGGCTTGGTTGGGGCCGTCATCGACGTTGACGGCGTGTCGGCATGGCTGATTGAGGACAAGAGACGCGGTGCCAACGACCGTGCGGCAATATTGCGGGCGCTATTGTGTCAGCGTATCGGCCCAGCGCTCGCGCTTGCGATAGAGTGTTGACGGGCTGAGACCCAGGGTGTGCGCGGCCTTGCGCATGTTGCCACCCGAACGGGCGATCGCGGCTTCGATTGCCCAACGCTCGATGGCATCGAGGGTCATTCCGGCAAGCGCGTCGGCGAGGAGGGGCGATGTTTCATGCCCGGCCGCTTCACCCGCGATCGTCATCCCGGGTTGCGCGGGCGTGGCCGAGGGCGTGGCAAAAGCCGTGACGCTCAATGCTGGCCCTGGGTTCATCACGACAGCGCGCCGGATGACGTTTTGCAACTCGCGAACATTTCCCGGCCAGTTGCTGGCCATCAATGCGTTCGCGACCGTTTCATCAAGCGGGTTGAAGTGCTTGTTTTCCTGTTCGGCGAACCGATCGAGAAAATCCTGGGCGAGCAGCAGCACGTCGTCGCCGCGATCACGCAAGGGGGGGAGTTCGAGCGGGATGACGGCAAGGCGGTAATACAGGTCCTCACGGAAACGGCCGGCGGCAACTTCGGCAGCCGGGTCGCGATTGGTGGCGCAGATGACGCGGACATCGACTGGTTCGGCGCGGCTGCTGCCGACCCGCTGGATCATGCCCGTTTGCAGGAAGCGCAGCAGCTTGACCTGAAGCTTCAGTTCCATCTCGCAGATTTCATCGAGAAACAGCGTGCCGCCATCAGCTTCGGCAGCGGCTCCGATACGATTTTCGATAGCGCCGGTGAAAGCGCCTTTCAAATGGCCGAAGAGTTCCGATTCGAGCAGATTCTCCGGGATTGCGCCGCAATTGATCGCCACAAAACGCCCGGTCTTGCGGCGACTGCATTGATGGATCGCTTCGGCGGCGACTTCCTTGCCGGTGCCGCTTTCGCCCGTGATGAAGACTGTCGCACGTGAATCGGCCACGCTCTCGATCGTCCGGTACACGGTCTGCATCAAGTTGCTGCGGCCGACAAAGCCCTGGAAACGGTCGCGCGCCACCAGTTTGCGGCCGGCTTCGACTTCGCGTTCGAGCCGCCGGCGCTCGACAGCGTTGCGCACCGTGGTCGTCAACCGTTCGGCGGCAAGCGGCTTGACGAGAAAATCATAGGCGCCAAGCCGCATCGCTTCGATGGCGCGCGACACCGAGCCATCGGCGGTAACGACGATGACACTGGTCTTGGCAAGCAAGCCCTCGGCTGCCGCCAGCCAATCGAGGCCATCGCAATCCGGCAACTGTAGATCGAGCAGCATGACATCATAGGGCTGCGTGTCGGCTGCAGCGATCGCCGCCGAGGCGGCAGTACCGCAATCGGCAATGTCGACCTTATGACCAATCGCTTCCAGCTGCGCCGCATAGGTCATCGCCAGCGAAGCAATATCTTCGACAACCAGGATGCGGGCGATGGTGGACATGGCTATGCGTCCGAAGCTGCGATGATGAATGTGGCTTCGTCGGCGCGACCGCTCCCATGCCAGCGTACAATTCGGGGTTCACCATAATCGACCAGGCACTGGCGGATGAGGCCATACGCAATATGCGCCATCGGACGGTGTGAGCGATAGCGCACGATCATCGTGTCACCGGCGTTTTCAGCCGTGATTTCCGGCGGGCGTGCATCAGGATAGAGAATGCGCACCTCTTCATGGATGTGGCTGCCAACGTGCATCAGCAGCGATTCCGCCGTGGGATACTTCGCCATGATGGTCGGGAACAACACGCCAAAGCGGCCGAACAGCCAGGCGCCATAGTCCTCGCACAGAACAGCGCCGTCGGTGCCGCTGAGCCGTGCTGCGACCTCGACCATCGTCAGCGCTTGCTGACTGGGATAATTGCCGACGCTGGTGAAGGCTCCATCGTTGGGGAGCCGGCTTTCGGAAATCACGGCATCGGCGAACGCCACGCCGTGCACGGTTTCCATATAGCTCACCAGTTCGGTGAAAATGACACCCTTCATCAGCTTCCTTTGAACTCGGCACGCAGCACTGCCAAGCAAGAGGCGTGCCAAGCGACCCACAAGCAGATCCGAGGCGAAAGCGCGATTGCATTCTGCAAATTATCGCATTTTGCAAAAAAAGCGAAGCATTTCGCAACGCCGCGGGCAGGCGGTCAGCCGTGCTTCAGACGCGTCCGCGCTTCGGCGATCGTTGCCGCGACGATCGCTTCGAGCCGGGGCAGGGTGTCTGCTGCGGGCACCGGCGAGGCGCGGCTGGCGCCAAGCCATTCCATCAGCGCGATGGCACCGAAATTGCTGGCGATCCCATCAAGGCTGTGGCGCGCGCGCCGCACGGCGTCCGGATCATCGGCGACAGTGGCGGCGGTGAGCGCGGCGGACAAGGCCGCCAGATCGCGGGCAATCTGGTCGATCAGGGCGGGACGCCGTGCAACGGGCAGCGCGTTGATGGCACTATCGAACACCGGACCGTCGAGCATGGCCTCGGCCGGGAGCGATTCATGCAGAGCCGCCGCCAGCATCGCCACTGAAATCGGTTTGGCGAGGCACAGATTCATCCCTGCCATCTTCAGCACTTCCCGCTCGGCAGCGACGGCCTGGGCGGTGATGCCGATAATCGGCAGCCGTGCCACCGGCCCCGGCAGGGCACGAATGGCCCGCGTCGCAGCGGTGCCGTCCATCACCGGCATTTGGATATCCATGAGGACCGCGTCGAAGCTTTCGGTCTGCACGGCTTCGACGGCCAAAGCGCCATTGCCGACGACGCTGTGATCACAACCCAAGGTATCCAGCATCGAGCAGATGACAATCTGATTGGTTTCGATGTCCTCGGCGACAAGGATCCTCGGCCGCCGGCCATCGACGCGAATTTCCGACGTTGACAGCGGCGAGGCAGCGGCTTCGCCCGTTGCCACGGTGGCAATGCCTTCATCGGCAATGTCGATGATATTGTCGACAAGTGCACGCAATTCGTCACCGGCCCGCCGCGCGCGCGCCAGCATGTCGGCCTGGCTGGTGTCGAGCGTGGTCCGTGCCAACGCGGTCATCATGCCAAGCACGCCGTTCATGGGGGTGCGGATGTTGTGACTCATTTGCGACAAAAAACGCGATTTGGCACGTTGTGCAGCCTCAGTGCGGGTGTGGCTGGCTGCCAGCGCCGTGGCAGCGCGTTCGAGTTCAACGACCCGTTCGGCCAACGCCGCCTCGGTGTGCCGCAAGCGCGCAAGGTTGCGCTCGCTGATCAGTTGCAGGGCGCGGGCCCGGCGTTCGGTGCGGCGTTGCTCGGTAATGTCCTGCACGGTTCCCGAAATCGGTCCCGGGCCGGCATCCGCACTGGCATCGCGGCGCGCATACCAGCGGAGCCAGCGGACGGCACCATCAGTGCGGATGATACGACATTCATGGCTTTGTTCGGCACCTGGCGGGGCCTGGCTGAAAAAGCGCTGCTGTACAGCAATGATGCGCTCGCGATCGAGCGGATGCAGCGCGGCGGCAACATCGCCGATGGTGGGCACATCGCCATCCGGTCGTCCGAACAACGCCGCCATGGCAGGCGAGGCGCGAAAACTGTCACCGACGATGCCGTAAAATGTCGCCATACCGGCCAGGCGTTGGGCTTCCAGCAGATTGCGGTTCCCGACATCAAGCCGGGCCACAAGTTCATTCTCGCGCTGGCGCAATTCGCGATTGGAGCGGTCCAGTTCACGCGAACGCCATTCCAACAGTCTCTCCGCTTCCAGACGAGCGGCTTCGGCGCGGCGCAACCGGCGTTCCAACAAGGCCAATTGCGGATCAGGCGTGTCATTGATCGGAGTCATGACGCGGCACCTTCGCTGGCAGAGGTCACTGCGGCGATTTGCAATTGTGCGGCCGCAATGGCGGCGTCGATCATGGGTGCCAACCAAGCGCAACGATCGGGCGTGGACTGCTCCAGCACAGCTTCGGCGAAGCGGCAGCGGTCAGCGAGAACATTGTGTCCGATCGTCATCGCGACTCCTGCCAGCGCATGCAGAGCTGCGGCAGCCGCCTTGCCGTCAGTATCTTCCAGTGCTTTGGTGAGTGCCGCGGACTGCTGTGCGAGATCGGATGCGATGCTTCCTGCGAGGCGCTGCCGCGCTGCCGCCGGCACGCCATCGAGTACATCCTTCATGGTTTCGATGGGATCGCGGTCGGCAGAGGAGACAGGCCGTTCGAGCGATGCCCGCAGCCGTTCGGCAAGGCGGATGCGGTCGAAGGGTTTGATCAGAATGTCGTCGATGCCGGCATCGCGCATCTTTTGGGCTGTGTCCTTGGTGCCCGCAGTAAAGCCGATCATCGGTACGTGACCTGCTGGCCCGGGCAGCAGACGCACGAGGCGCGCTGTCGTCGCACCGTTCATGTCGGGCATCTGATGATCGAGCATCACGGCATCAAAGGGATGGCGCGCAAGAAATTCGAGTGCGGACATGCCGTCGATGGCAGTCGAGACACGGCATCCCAGCGCTGTCAGTTGCGCTGCCGTCAAAGCTCGCGTCGTTTCCGTGTCTTCGACGACAAGGACTCGCGGTGTCTCGCCGCCGCGAGTCAACACAGTTGTTGGCGCTGCGGGGCGGTCGGCCTCGCGCGCGCGCGACAGCGGCAGTTCCACCCAGAAACTGCTGCCTTCGCCAATCGTGCTGGCGGCACCGATCTGGCCACCCATGGCGGTGGCCAGCCGTCGGCAGATCGAAAGGCCCAACCCACTGCCGCCATGCGAGCGTGCGATGGTCGTATCTGCCTGCCGGAAGGTTTCGAACAATGTCGGCAGCACGGAATTGGCGATGCCGATGCCACTGTCCCGCACTTCCAGTCGGACCATGGTGTCGCTGCTGTCGGCCGCAGGCCAGTGACAGCGAAGCTGAACCGTGCCGCGATCGGTGAACTTTACGGCATTGCCGACGAAGTTGGAGAGGATCTGCTGAATACGGTAGGGGTCGCCCGATACCAGCCCATTGCCGCCGCTGCCCGTCGCGCTGGCTTCGACTGTGATCGCTATGCTCTTGCCGTTGGCAAGCGGCCGGAACATCTGTGCCGTCTGTTCCATCAGTTCGGGAAGATCGAAGACCAGATTTTCAAGCCGGAGCGTGCCGCTTTCGATCCGGCTGTGTTCCAGCACATCGTCCAGAATCACCATCAATGTCCGTGCCGATTGCGCGATGCTACCGATCGACATGCCGCGTGGCAGGCTGCCACCGCCTTCGTGCAACATGTCGAGCATGCCGATGATCCCGGTCATCGGCGTGCGGATTTCATGGCTCATCGTCGCCAGCAGCATGGTGCGCTCTTCGGCGGCAGCGTCGGCGGCTTCACGGGCCGCAATCAGTTTCTCAGCAGCCTCGGTTTCCTCGGTCACGTCGCGCATGACACCGAAAATGGCCGCGACCTGTCCTGTCGGGCCGAGTTCGGGAACGGTGCGCAGGGCGATGTGGCGAGACACGCCATCGGCGCGTCGCAAAGTCGTCGTCCGAGCCTCGCCTTTGCCGCTGTTGATGGCGCGCGTCACCATGGCTTCGATCTCGGCACCTGACTCCGCATCAAAGAAACTCAAGGCAAGCTCTCTGGTGATCGTCAGGCCGGGATCAAGCGCGTGCATTCGGTACATGCCCGGTGACCATGTTACGGTTCCAGCCGGCAACTCCATCCGCCAATGGCCGATTTGCGCCATGTCCTCGGCGAGCGTGAGTAGTCGCAGACTTTCGGCGAGACGCAACTGGCGTTGCCGCTCGTCGGTGGTATCGCGCATGATCTCGGCAAAGCCGATCAGCTTGTCATCGGGATCGAGAATGGCTTCGGTGACGACCGAGGCCCAGAAGCGGGTGCCATCACGGCGTTGGCGCCAGCCTTCTGCCGTGGCGCGGCCGTCCTTGCGCGCTTGCGCCTGCAAGGCAAACGGGTCTGCGGCCTCTTCAGGCGTGGCATCAGGCGCGGTGAAGAGCGTTACCTGCTGGCCAATGGCGGCGTCAGCGGCATAGCCTGTCATCGCCTCGGCGCCGCGGTTCCAGTTGGTGATGCGTCCGTCGCCATCGACCATGTAAATCGCATGGTTTTCGACCGATTGGGCGAGAACCTCGAAGGTCTGGGTCAGGCGTTCGCGTTCGGCGGCAATGGCGGCTTCCATGACATCGAAACTGGCATTGAGCCGCGCGATTTCTTCGGGAAGCGCCGGATTGATTGCGGCTTCGCTGCGGGCGCCACCCGATAGCGTCGCAATCGCCTCGGCCCGGCTGGCCAGCGCGGTCATCGGTCGGCCGACGGTACGACGCATGAAATGCCAAAGCAGTGCGATGGCCGCAAAGGCGATGATGGCGCCGGTGACAAGCAGCGCCAGTGCGGCGCGCACTGATTGCGCCAGCACGACATTGCGCGGGAAATAGGTGATCACTTGCCAGCCGGGGGTCGGCACCGGATTGAGCGTGACATAGGCGGCAAGGCCAGGAACATAGCCGGCATAGTGCTTCGTCTGGCCCTGGCTTTGCAAAAACTGCCAGACGGCGCGCAGCCGGGCATCATCGGTTTTGGTGAGATCGAGAAAGCGCGCCGTCCCTGCGTCCCGCTGACGCGTGTGGGCTGGATCATAGATTAAGCGGCCATCGCGCGCGACAATCATCGTCACGGCGTCCGGCGGCGCCGTCGGCATGTTTTCGGACAGCAGTTCATTGAGCAACAGGCTGACCCCGAAGCTGCCGACGTGACGGCCGCCGAGATCGATTGGAGTCATGCACCCTGTCGTCCAGGTCTTGCCGCTTGGATCAAAAGCTGCCGGCTCCAGATCGGTGCAACGCATCACGCGCTGCGGGTTGTTGGCAGGCTTCATGATCTCGGCG
Source organism: Sphingomonadales bacterium (assembly GCA_013298745.1). GTDB lineage: Bacteria > Pseudomonadota > Alphaproteobacteria > Sphingomonadales > Sphingomonadaceae > Sandarakinorhabdus. The sequence continues at coordinate 851 of JAAFIT010000018.1, read as the reverse complement.
ACGTTGGTATCCTGAAAATCGAACGACGCCGGCGCTGTCTGGCGATAAAAGCCCAATTTGTCGGGCCGATTGAGCGCGTGGATGATCACATCATTGTCGGTCGAGAAGAAATAGAGGCTGCTGAGGTCCGGTGCCATACCGCCGCCGACTGAACGGATTGCATCGAAACTGGCAAGCAATGTGCGAACCCGGTTGTCCGGCATCGCCGCACCATTCGGGATGAAGCCGGCGAAATCCTTGATGACCGCACCATCTGGCCGGACTTCGCCGTCGAACAAGGCCGGGCTGCTGCGCCGCGACCCATCGGCTTGCAGCGGAAAATCCCGATCAAAGCTCGCTCTCGCTTCGGTCCGCGGTGCGGCGAGGAGCATCTTCATATTTGCGATCGCTGCGGTTTCGACGGCAGCAATCTTGTCGAAGCGGTGCTGCTGGTCGGCAGCCACCGTCCGGCCATGGGCGTCGAGCACTGCCAGCGCCTGGGTTTCGCTCTGGGTCTTGACCAGGAAAAACACCACGGGCGCCGCCGCCAGAAACAGCAGCATGACGACCACGGCAATTGTCGACGTGGCAATTCGAGTGAACGAGCGCGATGTCACGGGATCTGCGGTAAACCCAAAAAGTCGCGCCCGCCAGCGCTAGCAGCATCTGAAACGACGTCTAGGTGGTGATACTTAGTCTGAGGGCGATCACCCATTGCGCAAGGTAGCGATCGCCGCATTGGCCAGCGCATCGGCGCGTTCATTGTCCGGATCGCCGGCATGTCCCTTGACCCAGCGCCATTCGACCTTGTGGCGTGCCGCCGCCGTCAGCAGCGCCTGCCAAAGATCGGCATTCTTGACCGGCTTCTTGTC
>JAAFIT010000179.1 GCA_013298745.1 Sphingomonadales bacterium | reverse complement strand
GAGCGCATTCTTGCCTTGCTGGTAGGGGATTTCGGTCAGGACGAGCGATTTCTTGTCGCCGCGGCCTTCCTCGACCTCGGCGCGCGACCGCATCATGATCGAGCCGCGGCCGGTCTCATAGGCGCTGCGCAGGCCCGACGAGCCGACGATCAACGCCCCGGTGGGGAAATCGGGCGCCGGCAGATGCTTCATGAGCTCTTCGACGCTGATCAGCGGATTGTCGAGCCAGGCGCGAACGGCATCGATGACTTCGCCGAGATTGTGCGGCGGGATGTTGGTCGCCATGCCGACAGCGATACCGCCGGCGCCGTTGACGAGCAGATTGGGGAAGCGCGCCGGAAGCACGGCGGGTTCATGCTCCGAGCCGTCATAATTGGCGACGAAATCGACGGTGTCCTTATCGATATCGGCCAGCAGCGCTTCGGCCGAGCGCGCCAGTCGCGCCTCGGTGTAGCGCATCGCGGCGGGAGCGTCGGGGTCCATCGAGCCGAAATTGCCCTGGCCATCGATCAGCGGCAGCCGCAGCGACCAATCCTGAGTCATGCGCGCCAGAGCGTCATAGATCGAGCTGTCGCCGTGCGGGTGATATTTACCCATCACGTCACCGACGATGCGGGCCGATTTGCGATAGGGTTTGCCGGCGGTGAAGCCGCTTTCATGCGCTCCCCAGAGGATGCGGCGATGGACCGGTTTCAGGCCATCGCGCACGTCCGGCAGAGCGCGCGCGACGATGACCGACATGGCATAATCGAGAAAGCTCGTCCGCATCTCGGTAACGATCGAGATCGGCTGAATATCGGGGGCGCCTGCCGGCGGGGAAACAACGGAATCCATTGGGTTTTTTCTGGGCCTTCAGCGCGGTGTCGCGGATGTGTCATGAATAGGCCAAGGCCCGGCAAAATGCCAGCGCTTTAGGGGGCGATCCCTGCCCTACAGCACCAGTAGATCGCGCCCGACGATGATCTCGCCGGCGAAGTGCGGCCGCACCGCGTCGCGCCACTGATCGTCGGTGACGAACGGAAAGCCGCCGGGTACAAAATGCGACAGCACAAGCGTCTCCACACCTGCGCGTGTCGCCACCTTGCCGACATCGGCGGCGCTGGTGTGGCTGGCCAGCAGATGTTCGCGCAGGGTTTTCGCATTGGGTTCGGAGGCAATCAGCGCTTCGAGCGCCGGCAGGTACATGACTTCATGAACAAGGACATCGGCGCCCCTGGCGAGCGTCACCAGCCCCTCCGAAGGCCGCGTGTCGCCGGAAATGACGATCGAGCGGTCGGGGCAATCGAAACGATAGGCAAAACTCGGCACCAGTGGCGGGTGGTCTACCATCGCGGCGGTGACGCTGACATTGCTGTCCTGCATCACCAGCCCGGCCTTGGTCAGCTCATGCGGCCGGATCAGCCCAGCCAAAGATGGTCGCCCCTCGTCCGCCATCCGCGTCGCGATATCGACGCGGTTATAGGCCAGGAACGATTGCGTCATTTCGGCGAGCGGCGGTGGCCCATAGCTGTCAACGGGCGTCGCCAGATCGGCCGCCCAGGCGAGCAGCATCAGGCTGCCGTAATCGACATTGTGATCGCTATGGTGGTGGGTGATGAAGATGCTGCGCAGTGCCTTCAGCTTGATGCCGGCGAGCACGAGTTGCCGGGCAACGCCATTGCCACAATCAATGACATAGGCGGCATCGCCGACGGTGATGACCTGCGCCGAGGCGGCACGATTGGGCTTTGGCGTCGGGCCGCCACCGGTGCCGAGGAGGATCAGCCGTGAGGCTGCCGAGGTTGCGGCATTTGCAGGCGTGACAGCCAACGCTGTGCCGGTTGCAATGATGCTACGTCGTGTGAAGTAAAGCTCGTTCATTTGCGGTAGTCTGGTCTGCCAGTGACCGCAACGCCAGCGACTATTCGGCGGCCTGCTGTATCGCCGGCACTGCGACAAAGCCCTTGCGCTTCGCAATCCGGCTTTCGATTTCAGGGCGGAAATGCCGGATCAGGCCCTGAATCGGCCAGGCCGCTGCATCACCCAGTGCGCAGATGGTATGCCCTTCGATCTCGGTGGTGACTTCGAGCAGCAGGTCGATCTCGTGCGGCTCGGCATCGCCGGTGACGAGGCGTTCCATCACGCGCCACATCCAGCCGGTGCCTTCGCGGCACGGCGTGCACTGGCCGCAGCTTTCGTGCTTGTAGAAATAGGACAGCCGGGCGATGGCCCGAACGATGTCGGTCGACTTGTCCATGACAATGATCGCTGCGGTGCCGAGACCCGATTTCAATTCGCGCAGGGCGTCGAAATCCATCGGGCAATCGATGATCTGATCGGCCGGCACCAGCGGCACCGACGAGCCGCCGGGGATGACGGCGAGCAGATTGTCCCAACCACCGCGGATGCCGCCGCAATGGGTGTCGATCAGTTCGCGGAACGGAACGCTCATCGCGTCCTCGACAACGCAGGGCTTGTTCACATGGCCGGAAATCTGGAACAGCTTGGTGCCCTGGTTCTTGTCGCGACCGATACCGGCAAACCAGGCCGGGCCTCGGCGCAGGATGGTCGGCGCAACGGCGATCGATTCGACGTTGTTGACTGTGGTCGGGTTGCCATACAGGCCGGCACCAGCCGGGAATGGCGGCTTGAGGCGCGGCTGACCCTTCTTGCCTTCGAGGCTTTCGAGCATCGCGGTTTCTTCGCCGCAGATATAGGCACCTGCTCCGCGGTGGACGACGACATCGAAATCATAGCCCGACCCGCAGGCGTTCTTGCCGATGAGGCCGGCGGCATAGGCTTCACGGACCGCGGCGAACAGCGTTTCGGCCTCGCGGACATATTCGCCGCGAATGTAGATGAAGGCCGCAACGGCACGCATCGCGAACCCGGCGATCAACGCGCCTTCGATCAGCTTGTGCGGATCGTGGCGGATGATTTCACGGTCCTTGCAGCTGCCGGGTTCGGATTCGTCGGCGTTGATGACGAGATAGCTCGGCCGCGCCGGATTCGGCGTTTTCGGCATGAAGCTCCACTTCATCCCCGTCGGGAAGCCGGCGCCGCCGCGGCCGCGCAGGCCCGAAGCCTTGATGGCGTCGACAATGGCATCGGGGCCGGCGGCCATCAGTGATTTGGTGTCTTCCCAGTCGCCACGTTTGCGGGCGTGCTCGAGGTTCCAGGGCTGGAAGCCGTAGAGGTTGGTGAAGATGCGATCTGCATCACTGAGCATTGCGGTCTTCCAGCTTTCCGGCGCGGCGGTCGAGAATGATGCCGATGATGAGGGCGACAACGCTGATGGCGAACAGGACCTTGTCGCTGTTTGGCTTGGTGAACAGCATATAGAGCGAAACCGTGCCGGTGACGACAGCCACCAGCATCGAAGCGAGCGAGATGCGACGAAGCAACGCGATATTGTTCATCACTTGCCTCCCTTGCGCGCACGCATCCGGATGCCGATGCCGAGCACGACGAGCACGGTCCCGAAGCTGGATAGCCCGGTCGACGGCATCCCCTGCGAGGAGCGATAGATCGAGAATGCCAGCACGGCGATCGCCGAGCCGAGGAACACCAGGCCGATTTGCGAGACGGTCTCGGCGTTCATGCTGATTCCGTGATCAGCGTTGTCGGGCCGCCTTCGGGGCAGCTTGCGGTGCGGCCGATCTGCGAGCCGGTTTTCGGCGTTTCACCTCGCGCCAGAGCGGCAAGGATGTCCGTCATGCTGTCGTAGGTCAGGTCTTCGTAATTGTCGGCGTTGATCTGCACCATTGGCGCATTGGCGCAGGCGCCGAGGCATTCGACTTCCGACAGCGTGAACAGACCATCGGCGGTGTTGGCGCCTTTCTTCAGCCCGGCATCCTTGCAGGCGCGCATGACATCATCGGAGCCACGGAGCTGGCACGGTGTCGTGCCGCAAACCTGGACGTGATAGCGGCCGACCGGCGCCAGATTGTACATTGTGTAGAAGCTGGCGACTTCATAGACCCGGATATAGGGCATACCGAGTTGGCGGGCGATGTATTCCATGACAGGCACAGGCAGCCAGGCGCTGCCCGTTGCCTCCGCCATCTGGCCCTGCGCAAGCCATAGCAACGGCATTACTGCGGACGCCTGTCGGCCCTCAGGGTAAAGCGCGATGATGCGATCCGCCTCGACGGCATTTTCGGCTGTCCAGGCAAAGCTGCCAAACAACGCCGCATTCGACGTGGTCCCGACGTCTGCCATGATACGCACCTACTCCAGATAAAAACGCCGTGCGGCGGTGGCCCACTTACAGCCGATTGACGCCCGTCGCCAGCACTGCGACCCAGACACCCGCCAGGCCGGCGACCAGCAAGGTGCTGTGGAACAGCGACGGCATGGAACCAGCCATGAACGCCATCAGCGCCGAAAACAGCAATGCGATGGTGACCGATTCCCGGAAAAGAAACTTCATCGAACCGCTTCCCCTATCCTCGTCATGCCCAACACCATGTGCGGGCGAAGGCAATGGCTATCCTCGGCGAACGGCGACATCGCCACCCGCTGCACAGAAATGCTAAACATCATGAAGCTTGCCGATGCAACCCGGAAAGCTGGTGCGCTATATGCGGCTCGTATGGACAACGCGCCGGATCGATCGGCCGCGCAGCACCTACATGCGATCGAGCGACATCTTGTAAACGCTCCACAAGGCCCAACCGATCATCAGGATCAGGATCAGGTTCATCGCAACCGATGGGAACTTGATTGCCGACATCCACGCAAAGCCTGCTGCGATCACCGACAGAAAAACGCCTTCGTCCTGGCCCCGATTCATGATGCCGACACTCCCCGCCAATCGTCCGACCTGTTGCGGACATCGGTTATATCTATCAGCTAATTGGCCTTTGACAAGATGTCGCAGGGGGCCTTGCCTGGATGCGCGTCAGCGCACGAATTCGACGCGTTCGACCTTGTCGCCGGCAAAGCTGTAGATCGACATCACTTCAAATGGCTCACCGGCGGCGGTCCGCCACACCTTTTCGTGCAGCACGACAAAGGGGCCGAGTTCATAGCCGGTGATGATATCGGCGCGATTTTCAGGGAACTGGGCGAACATGGCGTTTAGGCCGTCGCGCACGCCTTCTTTGCCATCGCGCAACACTGCGCCACGATAGCCGGCTTCCACCGCATCATCGGTCATCAGCGCGACATAGGCGTCGGCGTCTTGCGCATTGTAGTGCGCAATCATCGCCTCGGCGATTGCGAGCTTGCTCATGTCCTGAACCGCGTTGATGACCAGCGCACAAACCCCGCGGTCCACAAGGTTGCGCTGAGCGCGACGACCGGCATGCCGGCACCCTCACCCCAAAGCCAAGCAGCGCCAAAACCGGCGCTGGCAATTATCGCTGCGCCAATGGCCGCCGCGGTGCAGAGCTTGGTATTGGTGCTCACCGATCGACTTCGCCGAAGACGATATCGAGCGAACCAAGAATGGCCGGTGCGTCGGCGAGCATATGGCCCTTGCAGAGGAAATCCATCGCCTGCAGATGCGCCATGCCAGTGGCGCGGATATGGCAGCGCCAAGGCTTGTTTGTGCCGTCCGCCACCATGAAGATCCCGAACTCACCCTTGGGGCTTTCGGTAGCGACATAGGCTTCGCCGGCCGGCACATGCAGGCCTTCGGTATAAAGCTTGAAATGATGGATCAACGCTTCCATCGAGCGCTTCATTTCGCCGCGCGACGGCGGGCTGACCTTGCGATCGAGCGTCGCATGGCGA
>JAAFIT010000178.1 GCA_013298745.1 Sphingomonadales bacterium | reverse complement strand
GATCACATCGGCTTCGGGCAGCGTGACCACACCGCCAGCAGACCGATCAGCCGAAAGCTGGTCGCTCTGCGTCCCCCCATTCTCACTCATAACGCCCCCTCAACGCTTCACACACATCGCCGGTCGCGCATCGCGAACCAACAGCCCCGCCGTTCATGTTACACCAACAATGCACAAACATTGCAATATATCGCAATGACATCGGCATTGGCGTGGTCGTAACGGGCGAACTGCCAATCGTCCGACTGGCGATAACCCGCAGTGGCGGTTATGTGTTGCATTGCAAGGACAACGGCCAACTTCAGTGCCGGGCCGGAGGGGGATGCCATGGAGCTCAACGGAAACGTCACCATCGCGGCCCCGCGCCAACGCGTTTGGGAGGCGCTCAACGATCCGGCGGTGCTGGCGCGCTGCATCGACGGCGTCGAAAGCCTGACCAGAGTCGAAGGCGACGGCGGCGAACGCTTCGAAGGCAAGATGAACGCCAAGGTCGGGCCGGTGCGCGCCAGCTTTGCCGGCCATGTTGCGCTGACGCAAGTCAATGCTCCCGAGAGCTATATCCTTGTTGGCGAAGGAAAAGGCGGCGTTGCGGGCTTCGCCAAGGGCGAGGCGGCGGTCACCCTTACCGAGCCGTCCCCCGGCCAGACTTTGCTCAGCTATCAGGTCAATTCCAGCGTCGGCGGCAAGCTGGCGCAGCTTGGCGCCCGCCTCATCGAAGGCGCTGCAAAAGGCTATGCGGACACATTCTTCACACGACTGAAGGCGGAAATCGAAGTGCCGGAAGCGGCGCCCGTAGCCGAAGCAGTGACGTCTCCCGACCCTGAAGTTATCGCGCTGGCAACCCCTGCGACCGGCCTGCCGCCGATCCTGTGGGGTGGTGCGTTGGTGCTGATCGTCCTGGCGTTCCTGCTCTGGCAATGGGGCCTCAATTGACCGGTGACGACCTCGCGGCGCTGGTCACAGCGGCCGGCTGGGCGCGTGCTGGACACAATGTCGCAGTCGCGACCGTCATCGAAACCTGGGGGTCGGCACCGCGCCGTATCGGCAGCCGGCTGGTCATTCGGGATGACGGGCTGTTCGAAGGCTCGGTGAGCGGCGGCTGTGTGGAAGGCGATGTCATCACCGAAGCACAGGCCTTGCTGGAAACCGGCGGCGTGTCGCGGCGGCTCGATTATGGCGTTGCCGATGAAACCGCCTGGCAGGTCGGGCTGGCGTGTGGTGGCCGCATCAGCGTGCTGGTGCAACGATTAGGTGACGGTGGCTTCCCGCTGGCGCTCGTGGATCGCCTGGTTGCGGCTGCTGCGGATGGCGATGAGGTGGCTCTCGCCACTAATCTCTCCAGCGGCGCGACGCATGAAGGCGGCAGCGGCGATCTGGTGCTGCGTTGGCCGCCGCCGCGCCGCTTGGCGATCATCGGCGCCGTGCATATTGGACAGGCGCTGGTGCCGCTGGCGCAGGGCTTGGGGATTGCCGTCACCGTGATCGATCCACGCGGGCTGTTTGCCGCCGACGCGCGCTTCGCTGGACTCGATCTTGATCGCCGCTGGCCTGATGAGGCGCTGGCTGATTGGCGCCCCAATGCCGCAAGCGCCGTGGTGGCGCTGACACATGACCCCAAGCTCGACGATGTCGCGCTTGCCGCAGCCTTGCGGTCGCCAGCCTTTTACATCGCCGCGCTGGGCAGCCGGAAAAATCACGGTCGCCGCCGCGAGCGGCTGGCGGCGCTGGGCTTCAGCGATAGTGATCTGAACCGGCTGCACGGCCCGGCTGGCCTTGACATCGGTGCCGCCGATCCAGCCGAAATTGCGTTGAGCATCGCAGCCGAATTGACCGCGACCTGGCGTGCGATCCATCCGGCAAAGGCCGCGGCCGCGGCGTGATCTTTGCAAGCGTTGCCACCGAAACAGCTATTGGGGCCATCCTCGCCCATTCGCTGACCATCGCCGGCACGCGCTGGGCCAAGGGCCGTGTTCTCGATGCCACCGACGTTGCGACGGCCCGCGACGCCGGCGTTGATCGGCTGACCGTGGCGCGGCTGTCTCCAGACGACATCGGCGAAGATAAGGCAGCGGCCGCGCTTGCGGCGGCGCTGGCCGGGCCGGGCGTGACAGCGCTGGCGCCGACGCATGGCCGCGTCAATCTTGCCGCCGACGTCGATGGCGTGTGCTGCTGCGATGCGGCGATGGTCGCCGCCGTCAACAGCATCGACGAGGCGGTGACGCTGGCAACACTGGCGCCGGGCGCCCGGGTGGCGCGCGGTGACATCATCGCGACGATCAAGATCATTCCCTATGCCGTGACCAGCGCGGCGCTGAATGCGGCGATTGCCGCCGCAGAGCCAATCGCCGTCGCCGGGTTTCGACCGCTGGCGGTGACACTGCTGCAAACGCGCCTGCCCGGTGTTTCAACCAAAATGCTGCAAAAGACGGCGCGGGTGACGCGCGATCGCATCGAACGCCTTGGCGGTCGGCTGGACGAGGCAGCGCCATGCGCACATGACACCGCAGCGCTCGCCGACGCCATTACAGCAGCAACCGGCGACATGCTGCTCATCGCCGGCGCATCGGCAACGGTTGATCGTGGTGACGTTATCCCCGCCGCACTTGTGGCCGCTGGCGGACATGTCGAGCGGCTGGGAATGCCGGTCGATCCGGGCAATCTGCTGTGTCTCGGCCGTTTGAGCGCCATGCCGGTGGTCGGCCTGCCCGGCTGCGCGCGCAGCCCGAAGCGCAATGGCTTTGACATTGTCATCGAATCCCTGTTCGCCGGGCTGCCGGTTACCAGCGGCAGTATCGCTGCCATGGGTGCCGGGGGGCTGCTGCCCGAAGCCGAACGACCACAACCGCGTGCCGGCAGCGCCGAAGCCCCTGCCACCACCGGCGCCATCGTGCTCGCTGCGGGTCGATCGAGCCGCATGGGCGGTGCCCACAAATTGCTCGAGGACTGGCAGGGCAAACCGCTCGTCGCCCATGTTGTCGACGCCATCGCCGCTGCCGAACTACCACCGCCGATTGTCGTGCTGGGCGCCCGCGCCGATGATGTGCGCGCCGCGCTGGCAGGCCGGGCGGTGCAGTTCGTCGTTGCTGAAGACTATGCCGACGGCCTTGCCCATTCGCTGCGGGCAGGCCTTATCGCCGTGCCCGAAAATTGGGACGCGGCGCTGGTCTGTCTGGGCGATATGCCGCGCGTCGATCCTGCCTTGCTGAAGGCGTTGGCGGCGGCGCCCGGCGATGTCGCGGTGCCAACACTGGCGAGCAAGCGTGGCAACCCGGTGCGCTGGGGCCGGGCGCATTTTGCTGCTCTGATGGCGCTTGGCGGCGATGTTGGTGGCAAAGCGCTGCTCGCCGGGCTTGCCATACCACCAAATGAGGTTCCGGCCAGTGACGACGGCATATTCGATGACATCGACACGCCCGATGCGCTGGCTGCGCTGCGAGCGCGACCGCCTATCGCAACGCAAACGCCGCGCTGAAGGCCCGCAAATAGGCCAGCATCGCCGTCGCTGCGGTTTCGGCGATTTCGATATGGCTGCGCCGCGCATCGCTCGGATCGGTATAGCGATCGAGCAGCCCGGCTTCGGTGAGGCTGCGGATCCAGCGCAGCGCCGTTGTTGTCGGCACGGCGGCGGCGATGCACAGGCTGGACACCGGAACGCGCTTGCCCTCCAGCCGGGCCGCGGTGAGATCGAGCAGCATGTCCCACGCCGGATCGGCAAAGATTTCAGCAGGGAAATAGCGTTCCCGGTCGCGCCGCAGCTTGAGGATACGGCGCACGAGCCGCGCATCGACAACAATCGGTTCGGGCTCGACTCTCTGCTCGGCAACCAGCCGCGCCAGTTGCTCGGCAATACGTCCTGCCTCGGCCGACAAGGCGTTGATCGTCCGCGCCGTGCCGTCGGACAAGTCGGCGACCGGATAGCCAAACACTGGCGTGATAACGCGCCGCAGAACGGCGGCAACGGTCGCGTCATCATCGGTTGGCAACACAAAGCCATCGGCCAGATCGATCCAGGCTGGCGGCGGCACGCCATCGGCGGCCATGGCGAGCACCAACGGCAGTCCAGCGCGCGCCACCATGTCGATGGCGATATCGGTCAGATCATCCGCGGCGAGCAGCCAGCAATCTGCGCCTGGCCCCGCCATGACACCAGCCTCGCTTTCGACACGCGCGACAATCTGCCAGCCCCGACCATGGGGACAGATGATCGACGCCGACGCAACAACACGCAGGTGCGGAAGCTGATTTTCATAATCATCGGCGACAAAGTTAACTTTCGGCGAATCTACATTCATTTCGGCAAACCTTTCGCGTGACAGACATAGTGGTTGTTTTACTGAGAAGTGCAAGCCGTGGTGAGGGCCGGCTTGCTGCACGTCGCGTGTTAACTACTGATTTACAATAAATCGGACACCATGATGCGAACAAAAGGCTTCTCACCGCCCTCGCAACTGGCCACATTGGTCGGCAAAAGCGCCATGATCACGGCTATTCGTGCCGAGATCGAAACACTTGCCGACAGCAATGCCTCGGTATTGATTACCGGGCCGTCTGGCTCAGGGAAGGATGTTGTCGCGCAATTGCTGCATCAGCGCAGTCGCCGTGCGCCTCGGCCTTTTGTCGCGCTCAACTGTGCCGCCGTGGCGCGCGACTTGCTCGAATCCGAACTCTTCGGCCATGAGGCCGGCGCCTTTACTGGCGCGATCAAGGCCCGTCCCGGCCGCTTCGAGGCAGCGCATGGCGGCACGCTGTTTCTCGATGAAGTCGGCGATATGGCGCTGGCGATGCAGGCCAAATTGCTGCGTGCCCTGGAAACGCGGGTGATCGAACGGGTTGGCAGCATGCTGCCGATCAATGTCGATGTGAGGCTGTGCGCTGCCACCAGCGTTGATCTGGTCGCCGCCATCGATCGCGGCGATTTCCGCAGCGATCTGCTCTATCGACTCGACGTCATCCGCATCTGCATGCCGGCGCTTGCCGACCATCCCGAGGATATCCCCCTGCTGGTCGCGCATTTCACCGCGCAATCGCCCGGCGAACCCATTGCCTTTGATGATGGCGCGCTGGCGCTGCTGTGCGACCAGCCCTGGCACGGCAATGTCCGCGAGCTGAAGAACTTCGTCGAGCGCGCCCAGGCGCATTTTCCCGGCCAGCGCGTGACGGCCGAGATGGCGGCGCAACTGTTGCGGCGCACCAGCAGGCCAACGGCATCAGCGCCCCCCGCAAAGCCGGTCGGGCCCACGGCAACAGATGTGGCGATCGACCTGAAGGCAGTGCTGGCAACGCTGGAGCATGCCTATATCACCGAGGCGCTGCAGGCCTCGGGCGGCGCCATTGCGGCGTCGGCAAAACGGCTTGGCCTGCAACGCACGACGCTGATCGAAAAGATGCGGCGCCTCCACATCACCGCGCCGGTTTAAACCGGCACGGTGATGTGCTTGCCGCCAAAGACGGCCTGCCAGCTTTCGATCTCGCTGATGACGATATCATCGGTGGCGTGCGCCAGTTCGGCAGCACGGGCATAATCAATAGCGCTGTCAGGAGCCGCCAGCAGCAGTTGCAGGCGCTGCGCCACGCCATTCAGCTTTTCGGCCGTCACTTCCGAAATGGCCGAAAATCGTTCGAAATCGCCAAAGAAGCGCATGCCCGAGATCGCGCCGCCGAAGGTTGGCAGGAACACGCCGAGGAAGGTGAAGAGATAAGACAGATCATGCGCGACATGCGGGCTGATCAAGCCGATCTTGCCGCCGAATTTCAGTGCAAGGTAGCTCAGCACCGACACCACGGCGAGCGTGAATAGC
>JAAFIT010000177.1 GCA_013298745.1 Sphingomonadales bacterium | reverse complement strand
GGCGCGGTGCGCAGATATTCGGCGAGCGAGGCGGCGCTGTAGTCCTTGAGATTGGGGCGCTGGCGAGGCGGCAACGGCCAGGTGTAATCGAACTCTTCGCGGGGAACGGTGTGCTTGATCGGCGTTTCGGCGCTCAGGTTCGGCTGTGTTGCCATGTCACGTCTCCCATCATGCGGCCGCGCATTTTCGCGACTCGGAATTATCCCCACGCTTGCGTTGTTACACTACGTGAAATTCAAGTGCCACTCATATTTTGTAGCGGCATTGCTTTTCGGCAGCGCCTCCCCGACGGTAACGGCACCAACGATGGAAGGGTGCAATGGCCGATCTGGCGGCAACAGTGGCGGATATTGCGGCGCGCCTGGCGCAGGCCTCGGCGCGCGGCCGGGTCGCCGACTATATCCCTGAATTGGGCCGGGTTTCCGCCGACCACTTCGGCATCGCTGTGGTCACGGCAGCGGGTGAGGAGGTCGTGGCTGGTGATGGCGATATGGCGTTTTCCATCCAGTCGATCAGCAAGGTGTTCGCGCTGGTTGAGGCGCTGTGCCGCCACGGTGACGCCGTCTGGGACCGGGTGGGGCGCGAACCGTCGGGCAGCGCCTTCAATTCGATCATCCAGCTCGAGCTGGAACAGGGCCGGCCGCGCAACCCGTTCATCAACGCCGGCGCCATTGCCGTCAGTGATCTGATTGCAGCGGGTGACGCGAGCAGCGCCATCGCCGCCATTCTCGCCCGCATCCGGCGGCTGGCAGGGGATGTCAGCATCGATGTCGATACCGCGGTGGCGTGGTCGGAAAGCCAGACCGGCTATCGCAACGCCGCGCTGGCCAATTACATGCGCTCCTTCGGCACTATCGCCGGGCCGGTCGATGCGACGCTCAGCGTCTATTTCCAGCAATGCGCGATCGCCATGTCGTGTCGGCAACTGGCGCGCGCCGGGCGCTTCCTGATGGCCGGCGGGATGCTCGATGGGGCTGCAATCATCTCGCCCGAACGCGCCCGGCGGATCAACGCGCTGATGCTCACCTGCGGCCATTATGATGCCTCGGGCGATTTCGCCTTTCGCGTCGGCCTGCCGGCCAAATCCGGCGTCGGCGGCGGCATCCTCGCCGTCGCGCCGGGCCGCGCCAGTATCGCCGTCTGGTCGCCGGGCCTGTCGCCACAGGGCAATTCGCTGCTCGGCACACAGGCCCTGGAGGAACTGGCGCACGCCATGGGCTGGAGCGTCTTCAACCCGGAACTCTAGGGTCAGGCAGCGGCGCGCAAAGCCCCAATAGCGGCTTCAATCCATGCTCGTGTGTCCGGAATCACCGCCTCGACCTGGGGCAAGTCGTTGACGCAAAGGAATTTCATCCCCGGCTGCGTGGCGCGGGCGAGATAGGCGCGGACAGCGGCCAGCGGGAAATCCGCTACGGCGCCAGTGCGCAAATGCAGGTGATCATCGGCTGTGGTCACCACGCAGCCGTTGCGCTGCAAGCAGGCGTGATTGTGCAGCGCTTGCGGTAGAAACTGGCTGGTATCGCGGAATCTGTGGCCGATATTGGTCTGAAACGCATCGCCATGTGCCGCCCAAAGCGCTGCAAACACGCTGCGCCGCATCGGGTGCACGACATGCGCCGCCACAAAGACGCTTTCCGCGCCAAAGCCAAGCAGGGTCGCAGCGTTGATCTGGGTGAAATCATTCAGACGTGCGGGGTCGTTGCGGGTGCTTTCATCGGCAAGAAGCGACGTATGATCGACCCATTTGCCGCGCAGCACGGGGCGGTCACCGGCGAAAACATCACCCGGTGACAGCGGCGCGGTGAGGAAAACATCGTCGTTGAAATAGACGAAATGTTCGGCCAGCCCCGGGATGCGCCATAGCAGGCTTTCGATCGCCAGTGAATTGAAGGTCGGCAGCGCCGTTTCATGGCCTGCGAACAGCGATCGGTGATCCACAATGGCGATCTTGGCGCGCAACGCGCCCGGCAATCCCGATAGATCGGGGGTCTGGGCATCGGTGACGATCCAGATGCGGCCGATCCACGGCGCGTTGTTGGCGATCGACGTGAGACAATAGCGCAGCTCGTCGCTGCACGCCCAGCGGTGCGGGTTGCTGCCGTTTTCATTGGCGGGGGCGGCCTTGGCCAGCCAGGTCTCGCGCCGTGCCCGGTGTGCCGGCTCCGCACCATCGACCCAGGTGATGACGGCATCGATCCGGGTCATCGCCGGCAACAAAGTCTCGGGCATTTAAGGGGGTAGGGCTTTGCGGCTGGGCGGCCTGCATGATGGCGGCGCGCGATGGAGAGGCGGCGTCTTAGCGAGTTCGGGGCAAAGGTCCAGCCTTGTCGCGCCGCTGCGGCGAAGGATCAGAACGCGCCGAAGACGCTGCCCAGCCCAATCACCGCGACCAGTGCCAGCATGGCGCCGCCGATCGAGACGATGGCGAGATCGACATAGCTGTCGCCGTGTTTCATGCCGCACACCGCCAGCAGCGTCACCACCGCACCATTGTGCGGCAGGCTGTCGAGCGTGCCGGCGGAAATCACCGCGACACGATGGAGGAGGTCCGGCGACATGCCGATCTCGGCGGCAAGCGCCATATAGGTGCCGCCGAGCGCATCGAGCGCGATGGTCAAGCCGCCCGAGGCCGAGCCGGTGAGCGCGGCGAGGATGTTGACTGCGACCGCCAGTGATACCAACGGCCCACCGCCAAGTGTCAGCACCCAGTCCGCCACCGCGGCAAAGGCCGGCAGCGCCGCCACAACCGCGCCGAAGCCGACGAGGCTGGCGACAGCGAGCGCCGGCAATACCGAGGCATTGGCGCCGGCATCCATGGTGATGCGCAATGCGGGCAATCGGTCGCGCGACAGCAGCAGCAGCGCGATGATGCCAGCGAGCAGAGCGACGATCACCGACCAGACGCCGCCAACGCCGGCGAGCGAGGTTTCGCCCCATTCGGGCAGCGTCAAGAATTCGGCATCGACGCCCGGCAGAATGAACAAGGACATCAGGACATTGGTCGCAATGACGATGACCAAGGGCAGCCCAGCGCGCCAGATCGGCGGCAGGCTGGCGGCGGTCGCACCATGGCCGATCTCGGCGGGATCGAAATCGCGCGCCGTGGTGGCGCGCTCGCGCAGCACCGGATCGGCGGCGGCGGCCTTTGGATCTGCGTCAACCGAAGCGCCATAGCCTTCGCCGGCGGTCCTGGCGGCGCTGGCCTTCAGCCCCAGCCACCACAGCCCGAACCCCATCATGATCGCCGACGCGATAAGGCCAAGGCCGGGCGCGGCAAAGGGCGTGGTTTCAAAGAACGGCATCGGAATGGCGTTCTGGATCGAAGGCGTGCCGGGCAGCGCCGACATGGTGAAGGTGCTGGTGCCGAGCGAGACGGCGGCGGGAATCAGCCGTCCCGGAATGCCTGCCGCACGGAAGAGCGTCTGCGCCATCGGCACGATAACGAAAAAGGCGACGAACAGGCTGACACCGCCGAAGGTGACCAGCGCGCCGGCGAGCACCACCGCGAGGATGGCGTGCTTGACCCCGAGTTTCTCGGTCATCCAGCCGGCGATGGCCGCCACCGAGCCGCTGTCATCCATCATCTTGCCGAACAGCGCGCCGAGCAGAAACATCGGGAAGAATTGCGCGATGAACCCGGCGGCGGAGCCCATGAAGGTCTGCGTCCAGTGTGCCAGCAACGGTTCGCCGGAGAACAGCGCCGCGATCATCGCGGCGATCGGCGCGAGCAACAGCACGCTCCAGCCGCGATACGCAAACCAGATGAGGACGGCGAGGCCGACAAGAATACCCAACAAGCCCATGCGCTTAACCCCGGACCAGCAGGTCTTCGATATCGAAGGTCGATCGCACGCCGACGTCGCCGCCATGGGCATCGAGGAAGGCCTGTGCCGCCTTGCGGCCTTCGTCGCGCAGCATGGTGAGGAAGGCCCATTCGGCGTTGAGCTTCGATGACGCCCCCAGCGCATCGACGGCCGGGCTGGCGATGCGGTGGATGCGCATTCCGGCCCAGCGCGCGGTTTCACAATCGGCGCTGGCGTGGGCGTTGTCCGCGACCTGGCGAAGCAGCGCGATCATCTGCAGTTCCTTCAACAGCACGGCGTTGAACGACACTTCGTTGAGCCGGTTGACGATGTCGCGCGCGCTGGTCGGCAACGCGTCGCGCAGCACCGGGTTGATCTGCACCAGCAGCGTGTCGCGTGACCGGCAATGACGGATCAGCGGGGAAATGGTCGGGTTGCCCGAATAGCCGCCGTCCCAATAATGCTCGCCTTCGATCTCGACGGCCTGGAACAGCGTCGGAAGGCAAGCGCTCGCCATCAGCACCTGCGGGGTGATCTCGCAATTGGTGAACACCCGGCCATGCCCGGAGCGGACATTGGTGGCGGTGATGAACAGCCGGATCGGCGAATGGTCAAGCCGTTCGAAATCGACCGTTTCCGCCAATATGTCGCCGAGCGGATTGGCGCCGGTCGGCAGATCATAGGGCGAGACCAGCCGCGACATCATTTCCGATGCGAGATACAGCGGCGAATGATCAAGGTCCCAACGGCCAAGGATGACATCCAATGGGCTGCGCTGGAACGGGCTGAAGCGGGCGGCGTCCGAGACCTTTTTCCAGAAACCTTCGAGTGCCGCCTTGGCGCCGTCGCGGCCGCCTTCGAGCAGGCCATAGGCCAGCACCGCGGCGTTCATGGCGCCGGCGGAGGTGCCCGAAATGCCTTCAAGGCGAAACCGCTCCTCTTCGAGCATGCGGTCGATGACACCCCAGGAAAAGGCGCCATGGCTGCCGCCGCCCTGCAAGGCGAGATCGACAAGAAGGGGTTCGACCATGGAGCGCGCCTTTGGATTTGCTGCAATGCAGCATCGATGACGCGGAGCGCATAGCCGACGTTCCGGGGGCGATCAAGTCGCCGCCCCCGGATGGGGGCAATCAAACCTTCCCCCCGCGGCGTTTAGCGCTTCATGCGCGGCATGCCCATGAAGTCGCGCTTGCCGATCTTGACACCCTGGGCGCGCAGGATCGCATAGGCGGTGGTGGCGTGGAAATAGAAGTTTGGCTGGGCGAACGACAGCAGGAAGTTGGCGCCGGTGAAGGGCATGCGGCTTTCGCCGAAGCGGAACTCGGTATCGGCGTCGGCCAGCGCATCAAAGCTGTCGCGATCGATGGCCTTCAGGCTGGCAATGGCGCCGCGCACCGCATCGTGCAGACCGGCAAAATCGGTCGGCCAGGGCTTCATGTCGGGGCTGTAGGTGCCGGCCTGCACGCCTTCGATGCCGCCGATCGAATGGCCGACGCAGGATTTTACCTGATAGCCGAAGGGCAGCATGTCGGGGGCCAGCCGGGCATCGATCAGGTCCGCCTCTGCCCGTCCCGTTTCGGCGCAGAAGGCGGCGGCCTTGTCGATCAGGGCATCGATGGCGCCGAGAATTTGCAGGTTCGACGGGACAACGGCGTCGTAAAGCGAAATGGTCATTTGTGGGCCTCGTTTCGGATGGTGTCGCAGCCTTATGCAGCGCCGGTTACGCGCGGTCCACCGCCGATCACCGGGCGCTTCAATCGGCCAGATGGACCGCCGGACCGCTCATTTTCGGTCGCCGCAGCAGCAGCACCATCGGCAGCATCGATACGGTGATCCAGAACATCATCGAGAAGACATCGAGATAGGCGATCATTGCCGCCTGCTTGTTGACCGTCGCGTCGAGCATCGCCACCACCGCGTCGCCGCCGATCGCCTTGCCGATGGCGCCATTGGCCCAGGGCATGTCGGTCATCGACAAATGCGCGCCGATATCGGCGTGGCTGATCTGCG
>JAAFIT010000176.1 GCA_013298745.1 Sphingomonadales bacterium | reverse complement strand
AGGCTTTCATCTGGCGGATCAATCCTTGGCACCCATGAAATCGCGATTGTTCCCGTCCCTGTACCTGCTCTGCGCGGCAAGCTCTCTGTCACCGATTTCGACAGCCTTGGCGGTCGAACTGGCTATCCCGATGCCATCGGATCGGCCTCAGCTGATTGCGGCGGACAGCGACAGCTTTCTGGTGGCACTCGCAACACGTGCGGGCACTGTCGATTTCGACACGCGATTGAATGCTGCGGCACTCGCGCTTCCCGTCCTCGGAGAACGTGCGCAGGATGTGGTTGCGGCCCAGGCAGGCCGTGATCAGGCGCGTTCGCGATTGTTTCCGGGATTGGGTGTGGATTTCATTGGCGCGCGCACGATCACGCGCGATTTGCAATCGCCATCGACGCAGGCCGAAAATCTATCGCCTTTGCGGCGCAACGACGTGATCGGCTCGGTGGATCAGCTCGTCACCGACTTTGGTGCAAGTTCTGCGCGCATCCGGGCGGGCAACGCCAGTACCGATGCTGCGCGGGCCGATCTTGATGCGGCACGGAATGTCGCTCTGCTGCAATTGGTGACGAGCTGGTACGATGTGCTCTGGGCGCAAGCGGCCTCGACGCTGGTTCGCAGCAATGTGGCTCGGATGCAAATGCTGTCGGATGGCGCAAAGCTGCGCTTCGAATCAGGGGTCGATAGCGGCGGTGATGTCGCGCGGGCACAATCCTATCTTGCCGCGTCGCAAAGCCAGGCGATCAGCACCGATCGCCAATTGAAAGCCGCCTCGGCGCGATATTTCGAATTGTTCGGATACGCCCCCGGTAAGCTCGATCGCCCGGCTTGGGCGAACGATGCATCCCCGATCGAAGGTGAAGAGCGCCCCGAGCTGGTATCAGCGCGCGCGCAGGAGCGCGCCGCGAGTGCAGCGCTGGACGCCGCCAAATCAGATCGGTTGCCGCGAGTTGATGCCCGAGTAACCGGATCCGGTTATGACCTGTTGAGGGGATCGACCCCAGCCTATGATGTTCGCGCCCAACTGACCCTGCGGCAGCGGTTTTCGACGGGTGGCGCCGAAGCGGCGCGGGTTGCAGAACTCGCGGCACGGCGCAAATCCGCGGCATTGGCAGTCAATCGCGTGGCCGCCGCTGTCGATCGCGAAGGTCAGGTGGCGGCATCCGATGTCGAGGCGCTGGCGTCGTCATTGGTGCCGCTGCGGGCGGCGTATCTCGACAGCCGGCGTGCGCGGGATCTGTTCGCCGAACAGTTCCGCGTGTCGCGCGGCACGTTGTTTGATGTTCTGCGCGCCGAACGTGATCTGCTCGATGCCGCTTTGACGCTGGCGAAAACCGAATATGATCTCGATGTCGCGCGTTTCACCTTGCTTGCCCGACAAGGCGGCCTCATCGAACGATTTGGTATGATCCCGGCAGTTGCAACATCCAACCAGGAACCGCAGCGATGATGCGCATCAAGACCGCTTGGCTTTCGCCATGGCTGGCCGAGCCACTGGCGGCACATCGCGCCACCTTCATTAAAGTGGCGATCGCCGCGGTGCTCACCAACCTCTTTGCGCTGGCGACCTCGCTCTATTCGATGACGGTGTACAATCGCATCGTCCCCAACAACGCCACTGATTCATTGATCGCCCTTTCGATCGGCATGGCGATCGTATTGATTTTCGATTTCATCCTGCGGATGCTGCGCGGCTATTTCATCGATGTGGCCGGCCGCGATGTCGACGCAAAACTCGGCGCCGCCGTGTTCCAGAAGCTTGTATCGATGCAGTTCGCCAACAAGCAGGGTTCCAGCGGCGCCTTTGCCGGACTGCTGCGCGAGTTCGAAACATTGCGCGAATTCTTCGCCAGCGCCACCATCGTTGCGCTGGTCGATGTGCCGTTCATCCTGCTGTTTCTGGTGGTCATCTGGGCGATCGCCGGCCCCGTGGTGCTGGTGCCGCTGCTGATGGTGCCGCTTGTGATCGGTTCAGCCTATGTTGTTCAGCCGGGCCTTGATCGCATGGCCGGCAGCGTGCTTGGCCTCGGGTTTTCCAAACAGGGCGTCATGGTCGAAACCATCGGTGGCCTCGAAACCGTCAAGGCAACAGCCGCCGGCACCATGCTGCAGCGTCGCTGGCAGACCGCGGTTGATGAAAGCGCCGATGTTGCGCTGCGCAGCCGGCTGTTGTCGGCCTTCGCCACCAATGTCGCCGCCTCAGCGCAGCAGATCGTCTATGTCGGCGTCGTGCTTTATGGCGTGTTTCTCATCGCCGATGGCGAATTGACCAGCGGCTCGCTGATTGCCGCTTCGATCCTTGCCGGCCGCTGCGTAGCGCCCTTGGGCCAGGTTGCCGGCCTGTTGACACGGCTTAGCGCCACGCGCGCTTCTTATGCCCGGCTCGATGCCTTTATGTCGGCCGGTGGCGAAGTGGCAGAGGACGCCACTCTGGTTCGCCGCCAGCGGCTCGAAGGCCGCATCACCTTCAAGAATGTCGTCTTCCATTATCCCGGCACGACGACGCGGGTGCTCGACAATGTCTCGTTCGAGATCACGCCGGGCGAAAAGGTCGCGATCGTCGGTCGCGTCGGCTCGGGCAAATCCACCATCGGCCGGCTGATCATGGGCCTTTATCAGCCATCGGAAGGCCAGATCCTCATCGATGGCGCCGATGTCCGCCAGCTGCATCCTGATGATCTGCGGCGCAACATCGGCTCGGTGCTGCAGGACGTGACCCTGTTTTCCGGATCGATCCGCGATAACATCACGCTCGGTGACCCAGAGATCAATGATGCCGAGTTGCTGCGCTTGGCGAAGCTCAGCGGCACGCATGATTTCGTCGGCCAGATCGCCAATGGCTTTGATCTGCGGCTCGCCGATCGCGGCGAAGGCCTGTCGGGCGGCCAGCGCCAATCGATTGCCATTGCGCGGGCCTTGGGTAACGCGCCGCCGATCATCATTTTTGACGAGCCCACCAGCGCCATGGACAACCAGTCCGAAAACGCCCTTGTCGCCCGGCTCGAAGCCGAGTTGGCCGATCGCACCTTCCTGCTCGTCACGCATCGTCAGCCGATGCTCAAGCTGGTCGATCGCATCATCATTCTCAACGCCGGCAAGATTGCGGCGCAAGGCCCGCGCGATGATGTGCTGCGTTCGATGGCGGTGGGGCAAGGCCGATGACCAATATTGTCGAACAGGCCTTGGTCAAGGCGCCCGATCGCCTGCTGGAACGCAATTTCGCCACGGTGCTGCTGTGGACGATTGTCGCGCTCACCCTGTCGCTGCTGCTCTGGGCCGCCTTGGCTCAGGTCGACGAGGTGGTGCATGCCAATGGCCGTGTCATCCCCTCCAGCCGGTTGCAGGTCGTCTCGAATCTCGAAGGTGGCATCGTCAAGGACATCCTGGTCAAGGCCGGGGACCGGGTGCAGGAGGGTCAGCCGCTGTTGCGGCTTGATCCCACCGCCTCGACGGCCGATTTCGCCCGCAACGACACGTCGATTGACGCTTTGCAGGCCCGCGCCGCCCGGCTCGATGCCGAGGCGCGTGGTCGACCGCTGGCGTTCCCGGCGGCGCTTGAACTTGCGGCGCCGACGCTCGTCGCCAATGAACGCGCGCTCCACAACGCCCAGGTCGCCAGCTTTGCTACCGAGCGCGACATTGCCCAGTCCCGCCTGCAGCAGGCCGATCGCGCTGCCGGTCAGGCGCGGGCCGAAGCCGTTTCGCGCGCCGAAGCCTATGCTCAGGCCCGGCGCGAAGTCGAGATCCTCGCGCCGCTGGTTGAAAAGGGCGTCGAACCCCGGCTTAGTCTCGTTCGTGCCCGCTCTGCCGAGCAACAGGCCGCCAGTGCCCGTGACGCCGCCGCAGAAGCGACCCGCCGCGCCGAAGCAGCCCGCACCGAAGCCCTGTCGGCCATCCGCAATGTCGAGCAGCGCTTTCGTGCCCAGGCGTCCGAAGCGCTGGCCACCACGCGCGCCGAAATCGCCGCCCAGAGCCAGACGCTGCCGGCACTTGCCGATCGCATGGCGCGCACCGAGCTGCACGCGCCAGCGGCCGGCATCGTCAATCGTGTGCTCGTCACCACCATTGGTGGCTCGATCCGCCCAGGCGAGCCGCTTGTCGAAATCGTTCCCGAAGGTGAGGCATTGGTGGTCGAAGCCAATGTGCAGCCGCAGGACATTGCCTTTGTTCGGCTCGGTCAGAAGGCCAATGTCAAGATCAGCGCCTACGACTATTCTGTCTATGGCATGTTGCCCGGCGTGGTCGAGCGCATAGCGCCAGACGCGGTGACCGATGAACGCACCGGCGAATCGCATTTCACCATCCGGGTGCGCACCAACGCCACTGCCTTGACCGGTGAAGACGGTGCCAAATTGCCGATCGGCGCCGGCATGACGGCGGAAGTCGATGTTCTCGGCCGCGAACGCAGCGTGCTGAATTATCTGCTGACACCGGTCACACGGTTGCGCGATCGCGCCTTTCGCGAACGGCTCTGATCGGCGCCGCTGCAGACTTGCAATTCGCTGTGCGGCAGTCGAGACGATAGCCCGGTCAAAACGTCACGACAGGGTGGGGTGCTGATATGAGCGACGGCGAGGTTCGGATGCGCGCCGAGGGCGGTTGCCATTGTGGTGCCGTGCGGTTTCGCGCTGTCTTCGCCGCACCGCCGACATTGCTCGATTGCAACTGCTCGATCTGTGCGAAGACCGGCTTTCTGCACCTTATCGTCAGCGCTGATGATTTCACGCTGTTGCAGGGTGCGGAGGCGCTCAGCGATTATCGCTTCGGCACCGGTGTGGCGCGCCACCTGTTCTGCCGGCATTGCGGCATCAAGAGTTTCTACGTGCCGCGATCGCATCCCGACGGTTTCAGCGTCAACTGGCGTGCGCTCGATGGCGTCGATGGCATCACGCCGGTGATCCAACCCTATGATGGCCGCGGCGGATGGGAGGCGGCACGCGCCGCATTGGGAGACGCATGAGCCACGTCCTGCACGATAGCGCTGCACCGGCCGCGCCGACCATCGGCTTTGATGATTGGCTGCAGGCTGATGTGCGGATTGGTACGATCGTCGAGGCGCAGCCATTCCCGGAGGCGCGCAAGCCATCGCTGAAACTGGTCATTGATTTCGGGCCGGTCATCGGCGCGCGCAGATCGAGCGCGCAGATCACCCGTCATTATGCGGTAGAGGCATTGGTCGGCACGCAGGTGATTGCCGTCGTCAATTTTCCGCCGCGCCAGATCGGCAAGTTCATGTCGGAAGTGCTGACGCTCGGAGTTCCCGATGCGGACGGCGAAGTCGTCCTGTTGCGCCCCGATCTGCCAGTGCCCAACGGCGGACGCCTGTTCTGAACAACCGGGGTCCGGGGTCAACGACCCCGGATCTTACCTGCCTGTCTGCCCGCGATGCATCAACCGCGCATCGGCGAGGACCAACGCCACCATTGCCTCCATCACCGGCGCGGCGCGAATACCGACGCAAGGATCATGCCGACCCTTGGTGACGATGTCGGTCGCGGCGCCGTCGCGGGTGATGGTTTCAACGGGTGTGAGGATCGAACTTGTCGGTTTCAGTGCCATCCGCACGACGATCGGCTGGCCGGTGGAAATACCGCCGGCGATGCCGCCGGCATGGTTGGCGAGGAACTGCGGGCCATCATTTCCTGGGCGCATGGCATCGGCATTGTCTTCGCCGCGCAGCCTTGCGGCGCCAAAGCCGTCACCGATCTCGACGCCCTTGACGGCGTTGATGCCCATGCAGGCGGCGGCGAGCTGGCTGTCGAGCTTTTGATAGAGCGGGCTGCCCCAGCCGGCGGGGACGCCGGTGGCAGCGCATTCGACAATGGCGCCCAGCGATGAACCAGCCTTGCGGGCGGCATC
>JAAFIT010000175.1 GCA_013298745.1 Sphingomonadales bacterium | reverse complement strand
CGTCGCCGGCCCGGCGGGACGGCTGCCGGGCGACATTGCCGCTGAACTCGCCATCCCCGCCTCGTCGTTGTCGTTCCATCTGGCGCATCTGAAGCGCGCCGGGCTGGTGACGGCTGTGCGCGAAGGCCGATCGCTACGCTATGCCGCCGATTTCGCTGCCATGCGCGGACTGGTGGATTTCCTGACCGACAATTGTTGTGCCGGAGCGGCATCGGTGCCGCGTTTGGATGAAAGGCCGGGCGACGCGATGCGCGCCCTTCTGGAAAGGCAGAATTGATGAAACGCATGCATGTCCATGTTGGCGTGGATGATCTGGCGCAATCGATGCGCTTCTACACCCAGTTGTTCGGCGCAGAGCCGAGCGTCGTCCAGCCCGATTATGCCAAGTGGATGCTCGAGGATCCGCGGCTGAACTTTGCCATTTCGGTCGGCCATGCAACGCGCGGCATCGAACACCTCGGGATCCAGGTCGAGGACGAGGCGGAGCTCGCCGAAGTCGGCGCGCGGCTGGCGCGCGCCGATGGTCCGGTGCTGGAGGAAGCCGCCACCACCTGTTGCTACGCCAACTCATCCAAGGCCTGGATTGCCGATCCGCAGGGGGTCGTTTGGGAAACCTTCCTGACCAAGGGCGGCGCCAGCGATTATGGTAGTTCGCCGGCGCTAGCGCGACTGGCAAGCGCAAATGCTGCCGAGGGTGCGTGCTGCGCGCCGGCGATCGCGCCCGCCAAAACGGGTTGCTGCTGATGTCGGTGACGATCTGGCACAACCCCAAATGCGGCACCTCACGCAATGTGCTGGCGATGATCCGCGCAACCGGCGTCGAGCCGGTGGTGGTCGAATATCTCAAAACCCCGCCGGATGCCGTAACACTCGCGCGCGTGGCACAGGCGGTGGGTGGGGCAACGGCGCTGATGCGGATCAAGGGCACACCAGCAGAGGCGCTCGGCCTTGTCGGCGCCAGTGATGCCGCAATCCTCGGGGCGATGGCAGAGCACCCGATCCTGATCAACCGCCCGGTTGTCATTGCACCAAAGGGCACCATCCTCGCCCGCCCGTCGGAGGCCGTTCTGGCGGTGCTCGATGGTAGCTTGCCGCCAGGCTTTACCAAGGAAGACGGCAAACCGGTGGCAGCGTGATCATTCGCCCGGCTAGCGCAGGAGATGCCGCTGCCATCGCGGCAATCTATGCACCCGAAGTCCTGACCGGCACCGCCAGTTTTGAAACCGAAGCGCCGAGTGCTGCGGACATGGCGGCGCGCATCGACAAGGTGATAACCGCCGGCTGGCCATGGCTGGTCGCCGAAGCCGACGGCGCCATCCTCGGCTACGCCTATGCCGCGCAGTTCCGTGACCGCGCCGCCTATGCCCAGACGTGCGAAAACTCGGTCTATGTCGCCGCAGCTGCGCATCGACGCGGCGTCGGCATGGCTCTGCTGGCGGCGCTTGCCGACGCCGCGCGCAATGCGGGGTTTCGCGAAATGATCGCTGTCATCGGCGACGGTTCGGGCAATACCGCCTCGCGCCGCCTGCACGCCGCCTGCGGGTTTCGCGACGTCGGGTTGCTGACCAATGTCGGCCGCAAGTTCGGTCGCTGGCTCGATGTCGCCTATATGCAGAAGACATTATGATGGCGGTGGCGGCTGTCGCCCCCACCGCCATCAATTTCGTCCGTACAATGCGCGATTAGTTGTTCACCTGCCGCTTGAAGAACGGCGGGATTTCGACATCGGCAGCAGGTGTCGGCTCGGGCGCCAGCGTTTCGGCCGGCGCCGGCTTGGACTTTGAACCACGTGACATAGCCATCATCTTTTCGAAGAGCGACAGCGGGCGCTCTTCTTCCACCGGCGGCGGCGCGATCGGCACCACCACCGACACCGGCTCGGGCTCGGCCGGTGCCTTGGCGATTTCGACCGTCTTGGGCGGATTGATCGCCGGAGCGTCCTCGTCGTCGATCAATTCGCCGACCGCGCCGAGATCGAGTTCGACAGGCTCCGGAGTCTGGATCGCCACCGGTTCGGGTTCGACCACCGGGGGCGGCGCCACGGTCGGCGGCGGACCAAAGATGGTGGGCTGCAAGGGAAACGCCGTATCGGGCGTCTGCTTGCGCGCGGGCGTGGGTGCCGGCGCGGCGCTGCGCGCTGCGGCGTCGATGCCGGTGGCGACAACCGAGACGCGCATGATGCCATCGAGATTCTTGTCGAACGCCGAGCCGACGATGATGTTGGCTTCGGGATCGACCATGTCGCGAATATAGGTCGCGGCTTCATCAACCTCCATCAGCCGCAGATCGTCGCCGCCGGTGATGTTGATGATGACGCCCTTGGCACCACGCATCGAAACTTCATCGAGCAGCGGGTTGGCAATGGCCTTTTCGGCCGCTTCCATGGCGCGGCGTTCGCCGGTGGCTTCCCCTGTCCCCATCATCGCCTTGCCCATTTCGGACATGACGGTGCGGACATCGGCGAAATCGAGGTTGATGAGGCCGGGCATGATCATCAGATCGGTGATGCCGCGCACACCCTGGTGAAGCACCTGATCGGCCATCGCGAACGCGTCCTTGAACGACGTATTGGCATTGGCGATGAGGAACAGATTCTGGTTGGGGATGATGATCAGCGTGTCGACATGCTTTTGCAGTTCGGCAATGCCTTCCTCGGCAGCGCGCATGCGCTTGTTGCCTTCAAAGGTGAAGGGCTTGGTCACCACACCGACGGTGAGGATGCCCTTTTCGCGCGCGGCGCGCGCCACCACCGGCGCAGCCCCGGTGCCGGTGCCACCGCCCATGCCGGCAGCAATGAAGCACATATGCGCGCCTTCAAGGCTGGTTTCGAGCTGGTCGAGCGTTTCCTCGGCCGCCGCGCGACCGATCTCGGGCCGTGCGCCGGCTCCAAGGCCCTGCGTGATCTTCATGCCGAGCTGGATGCGCGTTTCCGCCTTGGAATTGGACAGCGATTGCGCATCGGTGTTGGCGACGATGAAATCGACGCCCTGAAGATTGGCAGCGATCATGTTGGCAACGGCGTTGCAGCCGGCGCCGCCGACCCCGATGACGGTGATCCGTGGCTTCAGTTCATTCAGGTCGGGACGTTCAAATTCCAGCATGTCGTGTCTCCCCTCCGGAGGTTGATACTATATAAGCGATTCGCTGTGAATCCCTGGTCATAGGCTACCGCGCAATTTTTCGATCATGCGGGCCATGCGCCCGCCGCTCGCCGCCGCCTCGCGCGCCACCGGCGCATGCCAGACATCGGGCACTTCATTGGCGGCGAACAGCACCAGCCCGGCCAGTGTCGCAAACGCCGGCCCCGATTGCGCCGGCGGCAGGCCGGTCAGGCCGCGCGGCCGGCCGATGCGGACATTGCGATTGAGCGCGCCGGCGGCAAAATCGGCGATGGCGCGCAGTTCGGCACCGCCGCCCGTCAACACCACCTGCCGTGCCTGTGGGCCGACAAAGCCCAATCGATCGAGGCTGATGGCGACTTCGCGGAACAGCAGATCGAGCCGGTGGCGGATGACGCCGATGATCTGCGCCTTGGGCACGCGGGTCGGCTCGGCCATGCCGTCATCGGTCATCGGCGGCACTTCCACCGCTTCGTGATTGTCCTTGGGCACGGTGACAGCGGCGCCATCGAGCGCCTTCAGCCGTTCGGCATGGCTGCGGCGGGTGGCAAAGGCGGCGGCGAGATCATTGGTGATATCGCCTGCCCCCATTGGAATTGCGGCGACCCCCACCAGCATGCCGAACATATGGATGGCGATGGTGGTCACTCCGGCGCCGATTTCGATGAGCGCGACGCCCAGTTCGCGCTCCTCGCGCTCCAGCGTCGACAGGCTGGCGGCAAGCGGCGAGGCGACGAGCGATTTCAACCCGATATGGGCGTTGCGGATCGCACGATCGAGATTCTTCAGCGGCGGCGTGTCGGCGGTGACGACGTGAATATCCATGCCCAACCGATCGGCGTGGAAGCCCAGCGGGCTTTCGACCCCCGGTTGGCCATCGAGCGCATACAGCGCCGGCTGGGCATGGACGACCGTCCGATTGCCAGGGTTGATACGGGCGCGGCCAGCCTCGCGCAGCGTCGCCATATCGGCGGCGGTGATGCTGGCACCGGCAATGTCGATCTCGGCACTGGTCACGCCGCTGCCAAGGTTGCCGGCCGAAATCGAGGCATAGACATATTCGACCTGAACGCCGGCGGCGCGCTCGGCCTGGTCCATGGCGCCGCGAATGGCCGCTTCGGTGCGTTCGAAATCGGTGACCAGACCGCGGCGCAAGCCATTGCACGGCTTTTGCCCGGTGCCGATGACGCGCGGCTCCCCATCCGGCCCGGCGATGGCGATCATCGCCGCCACCTTCGACGTACCGACATCGAGCACCGCAATTGTGCGCTCGCCGCTGCGTTGCGGAACAAAGGGGACCTTGGGGGTGAGAATGGCCATGGTTCAGTTCATTTTCATCAGATGGTGAGGGGTTTTGACTTGGCGGCGGCCGCAGCGCGCGCGGCCTTGGCATTGTCTTCGAGCGCCTGCTTGACCGCCGCACCGCCGACGATCATCCTGCCGGGCAGGCGCATGTCGAAGCGTTCAAACCGGCCGCCGAGCAACCCGGCGCCGCTCTTGTCATCCAGCCTGGCGAACTGGCGGAGCGCATGGCTGGCGGCGGCCGGGCGATCGGGCAAGGACAGGGTCTCGCCAGTCTTGAACTTCAGATCCCAGCGACGGCCGCCAACGAGCACCGCAGCATCGACCTTGGGCGCCAGCGTCGGCGCCGTGGCAGCCAGCGTCAGGAACTCGCGCACCCGGCCGTTCGCGCCGGAGCCGACGATCAGCGGCAGATTGGCAAAGCGTTCGAGCTTCTGATCGGTGAGCACGACACCATTGATGTCGATGGCGTGCAGCCGCTGGCGATATTGCCACAGCGCCACCGGCCGGCGTTCGGTGATGCTGATCACCAGCGTATCGGGCAGCCGCCTCGCCACGCTGGCGTCCGCCACCCAGGGCAGCGCCTGCAGCCGCTCACGAATGGCACCGAGGTCGCTGGTCAGCATGGCGTTGTCGCGGCCCGGCAGCGCCGCCTGATAGACCGGCAGCAACGGCAGCTCACGGGTGCCGGTGACTTCGACGTGGCGAATTTCAAGGCCGGCAGAGGCGGCTTGCTGGACAAAGGCTTCGCCGGCGCGCTGCCAGACGCCCATGACGCCGGCGACAACAATCGCCGCCGCCGTGCCCAGCACGGCAACCGTGATGCCGACATTGCGGCGCAATGCACCTTGGCTGACCGGCAGCGCGACGGTGGCCTGGCGCGGCGGCGCCTTGGCCTTTTGCCGGGGCGGCGCGGCGCCGCGCTTAAGGGTTTGCGTCGTCATGCGAGCGCTGCCTCAATGAGGCGTTGCACCAGCATTTCATAGGAAATGCCGCGATGGCGCGCCTGTTCGGGGACAAGGCTGAGCGGCGTCATCCCCGGCTGGGTGTTGACTTCAAGCAAGTAGAGCCCGGCCAGGCCCTGCGCCGGATCCCAGCGAAAATCCGACCGCGAGGTGCCCTTGCAGCCCAGCGCGCGATGCGCGTCACGGGCGTATTTGAGGCAGGCGGCGGTCACTTCTGCCGGCAGATCGGCGGGGCAGACATGGACGGTCAGGCCATCGGTATATTTGGCCTCGTAATCGTAAAAGCCTTGCGTCGGCTGCAATTCGGTAACGGCGAGCGCCTCGTCGCCGAGAACTGCGACGGTCAACTCCTTGCCGGCGATGAACGGTTCCGCGAGCAGTTCGGCAAATTCCTGCCATGGGCCGCGCGCGCCACGGGCGATCGGATTGCCATAGTTGGAGGCGTCCGTGACGATGGCGACGCCGACCGACGAG
>JAAFIT010000174.1 GCA_013298745.1 Sphingomonadales bacterium | reverse complement strand
GTTTTTTTTGGTATAAACTGAAAAGGACCCCTCCCCCCAAAAAATCGTAATCCAACAATTGGGGTCTGGGGCCCAAGGCCCCAGCCGCCGGCGGCACTAGATGACCGCCGGAGGCACTATGCAACCGCGCGCACCAGATCCGCCACCAACCCCAGCCATTTCGCACAACCTTCCGCAGTGTCGATCTCGTCCTGGCGGAGTTCGAGACCGAGATAGGGGATGCCGGCGGCTTCGGCGTGGCGGTCCATCGTGTAGTTGAGGACGCGGCCCGAATAGGGTTGGTTGTCGCCGGCGTTGATACTGCGCGCGGCCAGCCAGGCGAGGCCGGCGCGCGCGGCGCGATCATCCTCGTTGTAAAGGATACCGATCGGCCAGGGGCGGGCTTCATCCGGGCGGGTGGCGAGTTGCGGGGTGAAACTGTGGACCGAGACGATCAAGGCCGGCCGGATTCGGGCAATTTCGGCTGCGATCACAGCATGATAGGGACCATGGATGGCATCGATCCTGAGTGCGCGTTCTGCCGCCGACAATAGCAGATTGCCGGGGATGACATCCATCGCTCGCTGCCGGGATGACATCGGACACTTGCGGATCGCGGTTGCAATCGATGACCAGCCGCGACACCGTGGCGAGGATTGCCGGCGCATCGAGCGCCGCCGCCAGCGCCCTGGTGAGAGCTGCAGAGCCGATATCGACAGCAATATGGTTATCCAGAAGCGTCGGATCGATGCCGAGATCGACGCCGGGCGGCACCGCATTGGAGGCATGATCGGCAATCAGAAGCAGCGGGGCGGCGCCGGCGATGACCAGCGGCGCTGTCACGCCCCGAACACCGGTTTGCGCTTTTGCAGAAACGCCGCGACCCCTTCGGTGAAATCGGCGCCCTGGAACGCCGCGTCAAAGCCAGCGGTCGAGCCTTGATCATCGTCATGGGCGCCTTCGATGATCCGTTGAATGATCGACTTGCTGGCGCGCTGGCTGGCCGGCGACTGGGCCAGCACCTGCGCGGTGAACTCGGCCACGGCCGCGGCGAGATCGTCCGCCACGATCTGCACGAGGCCGATGCGCAGCGCTTCGGCAGCGTCGATCAGTTGCGCCGAATAGAGCAGCCGCCGCGCCTGCGCCGGCCCGACCAGTTCGACGAGGAGGCGAGTGTCGTGCAAAGGGTAGACCAGACCGAGCTTGGCCGGCGTGATGCCCAGCCGCGCCCGCGGACTGGCAATTCGCAGGTCGCATGCCATGGCGATGCCGCAACCGCCGCCGACGGCATCGCCATCGACGATGGCCAGAGTTGGCTTTGGTGCGCGCGCCAGCGCAATCTGCGTCGCGCGAATCGCCGCCTGGTTGCGCTTGCGCCAATCCGGATCGCCCGAGCTGCTGGCAAATTCGCCGATATCGGCCCCGGCGCAGAACATCGCCGGGTGCGCCGAGCTGACATGCAACATCCGGACCGCGGGATCGGCCATCGCGTCTGCGACCAGCCCGGGCAGCGCCTCCCACATCGCCTGTGTCATGGCATTGCGCTTGTCGGCGCGGTCGATCAGCAACCGTGCGACGCCATTGGCGCATTCAAGCTTGAGATGGTCGGTCACAATCGAGTCCCTGGCGATGCAGTTCGCCGGTATCCCATAAAGAAGCCTGTGCGTGCACCAAAGAAAAAGGGGCCGGTGCTGGGGGGAAAAGCACCGGCCCCTAAACGCACCCTGCGGGGACAGGGTTACGAGGGAAATGTCGCGAGGGCGAACCCTCGCCAGAGCAGACTTACTGGGCCGTCGGAGCGGTGTTCAGCGCAGCAAGGTCAGTGCCGAGCAGCTTGGCAGCGGCCGAGAACTTCTTGCCGGCTTCGTTGCGAGCGCCTTCGGCGCACAGCTTTTCGCCAACCGAAACGAGCGACACGGCCTTGCGGGCGTTGGCGGCATCGGTCGCGGTGCCGGCGAGCGTGCGGATCTGCGCCGGAGTGGTGGTGCAGGTGGCTTCAGCAGCAACGGCGGGAGCCGATGCTGCGCCGATGAAAGCAGCGCTGATGGCGATGGCGACGGGGACGAGGAAGAAACGGTTGGTCATGGGTCTTCTCCTACTGGGTGGGCGGGGGTGCCCGGTTGAGCCTTACTCAAATCAACTGAGTGGAGCTTTAAGTTACACTCAAAACCCGGTCAAGCGGAAAATTGAGTGTGAATCAGAAATTTTTCTTGTTGCGGTGCAATATGACCTTCTACGCCCTGTGGGCGCAGCTTGCCTAGCGACTTTCTGCCGCGATGCACAACGACGCTGCTTTGCAACATCGCAAACGCGCGAACCGAGCATCCGAGTGCGACTCAGAAAATTCTGCTGCGTTGTGTTTCGGGTGGTCAGCGCAAAACGCTTGCCGCTTGCCACCAACCATGCGGCGCCAATTGCGCCGCCGCCGCGTCGCGCGCCGCGATACCGGCATAAAGCGCCAGGCAGGTTGCTCCCGATCCGCTCATCCGCGCCAACATCGGCTGAGTGGCTTCAAGGGCAGCCAGGACATCCCCGATGACCGGCGCTATCGCCAGCGCGGCAGCGGTCATGTCGTTGCGCAGCGCGGTCAGCGGCGTTCCGGCGATGATGCCGCCGCGGTCCTGCTGGTCCCAGCCGGCAAACACCGGCCCGGTCGGCACCGCGACTCGCGGATTGACCAACAACACTGGCGTGCCGGCCAGATCGTCCGACCAGGGCGTCAAGGCATCACCACGTCCGGTGCCAAAGCAGGTGTGCGATTGCACGCAAGCCGGCACATCCGCACCCAAACCGGCAGCAATCACCTCCAATCGCACTGCAGGCCAATCGAGTCCCCATAGCCGCGACAACAGCCGCAGTGCTGCCGCCGCATCGGCGGAACCGCCGCCCAGCCCCGCCGCGACCGGAATCTGCTTGTCGAGCGTCATTGCTGCGCCTGCCGTCACGCCCGCTGCTGCCGCCAGTGCGCGGGCGGCACGCAGGACGAGGTTGTCCTCCCCTGCCCCGGCCGCATCGGCAAAGCCACCCGATACGGACAGCGACAAATCTGTCGCCGGCACCACGGTCAGCGTGTCGCCAAAGGCGGTAAACGCGAAGATCGTTTCGAGATCATGATAGCCATCAGGCCGCCGCCGCCGCAGGTGCAGCGCCAGATTGATCTTGGCAGGGGCGATCTCGGTCAGCATCGTTGCAGCCTTGGCAGACAGGAACTGCCGGTTACTGCCCAGACGCCGTCAATGCCAGCGCTGCATCGCGGCCTACCGCCAGCTTTTGCGTCAATTCCGCTTTCAGCTTGGCATCGGGATCGAGTGCCAAGGCGGCCTGCCACCGAAAGCGCGCCTCGATTCGCCGGCCAGTCTGCCAATAGGCATCGCCAAGATGGTCAATGATTGCCGGATCTTCGGGCTCCAGCGCCGCCGCCTTCTCGAGGGTTGTCACGGCCTCCGCAAAGTGCCCGGCGCGAAACTGGCTCCACCCCAGCGAATCGGTAATTCCACCATCACCAGGACGCAATTTGGCGGCGCGAGCGATCAACGTCGCAGCTTCATCCCCTGCCGCGCCGCGATCGAGCAGCGAGTAACCGAGATAGTTGAGCACCACCGGCTCGTCCGGCGCCCGCTGCAGGGCGGCGCGCAAATCGGCCTCGGCCCCCGGCCAGTCGCCGTTGCGCTCCTTCATTGTTCCGCGCAGGAAATACAGACCCCAATCATCAGCGCCCAAGGCGTCTGCAACGACAATGGCGCGGCCATAGGCGCTGATTGCCTCAGAGAAGCGATCAGCGCGGCGGTGCCAGTCACCAAGCCGCAGCCAGGCATCGGGGCCGCTTCCAGGCGCTTCAGCCGCGGCAAGCAGCAACGCGCCGGCATCGGCATCACGGCCCATGGCTTCCAGAACCTCGGCACGGCGCGCCTGTGCCGCTGCGACCATCGGATCGTCGGTCCGCACCTTGTCGAGCGCTGTCAGTGCTGCAGCGTTATGGTCGCCGGCAGCAAGCACATCGCCGAGGACCAGCCAATTAGCGGCCACATCCGGCGACAACATCGTCGCGACCCGCGCGAACACCAGCGCCAAGTCAGTCGGCTTCTCGCGCGAAAGATCGGTTGCGAGGCGCGCCATTGTCCAGCCGAGCCCATGGCGTGCATCAGGCGCCAACGCACCGATCCGTCGACCTGCAGCAAGCTGCTGGCGGGCCACCATGAGGATGGGGTCGTCGCCTTCCAGCCGCCGCATTGCCGCGTCGCGGTCCCCGGCCATTGCGAGAGCATCCGCTTCGCCCAGACGCAGCAAGGCATAGCCAGACCGCGACCCGGCGCGCAAATCACCATAGGCGGAAGCGGCTGCCGCAAACTGGCCATCTGTTGCCAGCATATGCGCTCGCTGCTCCGCCACATAGGAGCGCACGAACCCCTTGAAGCCCGCCGGATCAAGCCGCGCCACTGCGCCAGCACGGTCGCCTTGGGCGTACATCATCCAGGCGCCGACGATGGGTTCAATAACCGCGGCGTAGCCGGCCGATGCAATGCCGGCGCGCGCACGCGTCGCCGCTGCCCAGTCACGGCGGTTGATAGCATCTGCCAGCATCACCAGCGCGACCTCGGAATCAGCCACGCCAGCCGCGGTCAATTGTCGAGCAAGAGCTATGACACGCTGGGTGTCGCCGGCCGCCAATGCGACATCGAAGCCGCGGCGCGCGACATCGGCACGGGCCGGACCCGACAATGCCGCGCTGAAATAGCGGTTTGCGACGTCAGGCTGATCATCGACGCTGGCGTAACGGCCGAGAACATAGCCGTGCAATGCAGAGTCTGGCGCCGGAAGCGCGGTCTCGCGCGCTGTCGCAGTGCTGGTGACAGCCAGGAGGAGGAGGACCGAGAACCGCATCACGTCAGAGTGGAGCGGATGCCATGGGTTGTCGAGGGGATAGAAGGCAGGAAGACCGAAGCAGGGGCATGGGCAAAGCCCATGCTGACGTCAGACGAGATCGGCGCGCAGGAGCGCGCGCCGCCTCGCTGGCCGAGCTTGCGCGAGTCTGCACGCAGCTTCGCTGCTTGCAGCCGCTCTGCGCTACATATTCGGATAGTTCGGGCCGCCGCCGCCTTCCGGGACGACCCAGGTGATGTTCTGCGACGGGTCCTTGATATCACAGGTCTTGCAGTGAACACAGTTCTGCGCGTTGATCTGGAAGCGCGGCTCATCGGTATCGGCGCCGACAACCTCATAAACGCCCGCCGGGCAATAACGCTGTGCCGGCTCCGCCCATGTCGGCAGGTTGACCCGGATCGGCACCGTCGGGTCCTTCAATGTCAGGTGGATCGGTTGGTCTTCCTCATGATTGGTGTTCGACAGGAAGACACTGGTCAGCTTGTCGAAGCTGAACACACCATCGGGTTTGGGATAATCGATCGGCTGCGCGTCGCTGGCCTTTTTCAACGACTTGTAGTCGGGATGATTCTTCATCGTGAATGGCAGGGTATAGCCCAGATACTCCATCCACATTGTTACCCCGGCAAGCCCGGTGCCGATGAAATTGCCGTATTTTTCAACGAGCGGCAGCGTGTTGCGCACCATCTTGAGCTCGTCATAGACCCAGCTCTTCTTGTACGCCTCGCCATAGGCAACCAGTTCGTCATTGGCGCGCTGGCTGGCGATGGCGGTGACAGCGGCTTCGGCGGCCATCATGCCGGTCTTCATCGCGGTGTGGCTGCCCTTGATGCGCGGCACGTTGACGAAGCCGGCGCTGCACCCGATCAGCGCGCCGCCAGGGAAGGTCAGTTTCGGCACCGATTGCCAGCCACCGTCGTTGATGGCGCGCGCGCCGTAGGACACGCGGCGCCCGCCTTCGAGCAGCGCCTTGATCGCCGGATGCGTCTTCCAGCGCTGGAACTCGTCGAACGGCGACAGATAGGGATTGGCGTAGTTGAGCCAGACCGAAAAGCCGAGAGC
>JAAFIT010000173.1 GCA_013298745.1 Sphingomonadales bacterium | reverse complement strand
CATAGCGCCGGGCAACCGCCTGGTCCTGCCGGTTATAGGAAATGAAGATATCGAACACGCGCGGCTGACCCCTTGCGCCGCCTCCATAGGAGAATTGCTGCCCGGCGTCGATTAGCCTGCGACGACAGAATCGGGATCGAGATAAATCGGCTCCGGCGTATCTTCGAAGAGGTCGGTGGATTCAAGCGTCATGCCATCCGGTTCCGCCAGCCGGGTGCTGAGCTTGCGCCCGACAAGGAACAGTTGCGCCGCCTTGATGCCGAAGGCCAGCGGCGTCGCGCTGGTCAGCGCGATCTGCGACGACGTGCCCGAATTCGATTTCACCGATGCCTTGCCATCCAACAGGCCCTTGATCGCCGGCACATCGATCGCCGCCTCGCGGCCGTTCTTGTCCTCGGCGGTGATCAGCAGGGTCCGGGCGCGCAACACATCGGTGACGACATGGATGCTTTCTGCCGCGATCATCCCCTTGATGGTCGCATCGCTGCTGATCCGCCCGGCGGCGCCGATGAACTTGCTGATGGCGAGGAACGAGACCGATTCAATCGTCACATCGCCGAATTCGAAGCGCATCGTGCTGGCCTTGTCGAACCCCATCGAGCCGCTGAGCGGCGGCACCCCGATCGCCTGCAATGCCCCCGACAGCAGTTTGAGCCCGACCCCGACCTTGAGGCCGCCCGATTGCGCCCCCGACAGGTTGGACGCGGTGCTGGTCTTGATCGCCGGCGCCGGCGGTGGTGTGCCGTCGAACAGGTCGGGGAGGTCGCCGAGCATCTGCAATTGCCGGCTGGCCTTCATCGTCGCCACCTGGAGCGGGCGGATCCCTTCGCGCGGCAGCAGCACCACCGAATAGCCAAAGCTCTTGAGATAGTTTTCAAGCGGATCGCCGGTGCAATTCAGCATGTTGGTGTCAGGTCCTTCGCCGTCAGTGCCGCTGAAACGACATCCTGGAAGTTGTCAAACAATCGTTTCGGGCCAGCTTTGCGAAATGCGCAGGATTCGTGCAACATGATTAACGCGGCCAGCAGGATGCTGGTTTTGACGGACGGGAGGGGACCAGAATGGCACTGACGGCATTGGGCATCGACAAATACGATATCACCGTCAAGGCATTGGCGTTCGCGTTTCCCAGCTATGACGATCTCAACATCATGATGCGTTCGAAACTGGGCAAGCGGTTATCGACCTACGCCGCTCCCGACGCGATGCCGACAGTGATCGACAAGTTGATCGGCAAAGCCGAGTCCGAAGGGTGGATCGAGGCGCTGCTGATCGGTGCGATGCAGCAGAACCCCAATAACCCGCTGCTGCGCGAACTGGCGCCGGTGCTGATGCTGACCGGCGAAGGTGCCCCGACCGAACGATTGCAGGCGATTGTGCTGGGCAACAACGAGCTGGTCGATATCGCCGAGTGGCGCGCTGGCAGCGAACGGATCGAAAAATCCGTCTGTCGCTTCCAGATCATCAACAATGGCAAGGCCAAAGGCGTTGGTACCGGCTTCCTGATCGCCGATGATGTGGTGATGACCAATTGCCATGTCGCCGACATCCTCGTCGATCCGCGTGTCGAAGCGCCGACGGTGCAATTCGATTTCATCGAGGGCGCGGATGGCGTTGTCCAGACCGGGCCACAGTTCGAACTGACCGGCGGCAAGGCCAGCTGGCTGATCGGCTTCAGCCCGGTCAACGAACTCGATTATGCCTTGATCCGCCTGCCACAGGGGACGGGGCGGACTCCGGTGCCCGCGCCCCGGCCCTTCGTGTTCACCAACGGCGATGTCTATTTCATCGTTCAGCACCCGGCGGGTGAGCCGATGAAGATCGGCGGCGGCACATTGGTCGGCACCGTGTCTGTGCCACCGCGGGTGAACTATACCACGAACACGCTTGGCGGTTCGTCCGGATCGCCGGTCTTGACGACTGCCTGGCAGCCGGTGGCCCTGCACCGCGCCGGATCGAACGACGACAAGTTCAACAGCGGCGTGCCGCTGACAACGATCGTCGATCACGCCAAGGCCGGCGGCTTCTGGCCTGCCACGGCGGCGTGACAACAACTGATCTTTACGCACCCGTTACCGACGCGATCCTCCGGCTGTTTCTGAAATATGAGCCGGACGCCTATAACGCGCTGGCGGATTTCGTGCGCCGCAATCTGGGCATCTGGCTGAGCGGGATCAGCAACCCCAAGGGACTGAACACCGTCGCTGCCGACATTTTCACCTGGGCTGAAAGCAGCGGCAATCTCCATCTGCTGATCGCGCGATTGCAGCAGCACGATCCCGCCGATGCGGCACTGAAGGCAATCGTGGCCGAGCGAGGCCTTGATGTCACCGCCTTCGCTCCCGTTCAGGCGACCGACTACAAGGCCTTGCAAGCGGTCGCCGCCAACCCGGTGACCCGGGCGATGCTCGAGCCCTATCGGCTCGATCTGCAACAGCTCTGCCTGACCGCTGTCCGCATCGGCGGCTGGAAATATCTGCACGACAATGTCGATCTGCTGCGCAGTCTGGTGCTGGCGCCGCTGACCTTGATCCTCAAGGGGCCGCCGCAGCCGAGCCAACGGCTCGAGGCCCAGAAGCTATCGACCGAACTCGCCAAGCGCACCACCTTCATCACCGGCAAGATCGCCGAGATGAAGCTGAAGGAGTCCGCCATTCCCTGGCTGCCGAAACGGTTGCTGCCGGCGCAGGCCAGTTTGCAGGCGGCGTTGCAGACATGGCCGGGGATCGACGACCTGGCGGCGGCGGTGAGCAGCCTCGGCATCCTGACCAGCAGCGATCTCAGCATTCTCAACAGCAACATCAAGAATGTCGCTGCCACCATCGAAGGCTTGAGCCTGCCGGAGAAGCTGGAAGCCTTGCAGGGTTCGATCGCCACCGGCATCGCCGATGCCAAGGCCGCGGAGCAGACCAGCGCCGAAATCCGGTCGATGGACCAGCAAGTCCAGCAGGTGATCGACCTTGTCGATCGCCACGACCCCT
This sequence comes from Sphingomonadales bacterium, assembly GCA_013298745.1. Taxonomy (GTDB): domain Bacteria; phylum Pseudomonadota; class Alphaproteobacteria; order Sphingomonadales; family Sphingomonadaceae; genus Sandarakinorhabdus. The sequence goes on along the minus strand of JAAFIT010000173.1, from coordinate 2,943 downwards.
GGCAGTTGCTGAAGGATGCGTTCGACAATTACACAACGGTCGGGAGCGCCACGGAGGCGCGTGACAGCTGGCCGAGAGTCAACACCATGATCGACGCCATCATCGAACCGCCCGAAGACCTCACCATGGTCGGCAAGAGCATGGTCGAGGCGCTTGCCGCCGATGACTTCTTCACCATTCAGGACATGATTGGCGCGCTCAATTCGGTGATTTCCAATCACTTTCTCGCCATTGACGGCGATTTGCTGAAGGCTGCGGAACAGCTTGGCGAGATGGGCTCCGGTCTCGGCGACGTCCTGGAGAAGTTCGATGGTTGATGTCGATAACGCGCCGGCCGCGACGACAGCGGTGCTGTCGATCGTCAAGCTGCGCGAACGCCATGGCGACCTGACCCGCGAATATGGCACCTTCCCCGACAAGCCGCCGCGCGAGTTTCTCGACAAGGTCGCGGCCTTTCAGGCCGCCGCGAGTGCCGCGGGTGCCGGCATTTCGAGCATCGACGAGCGGCTCGAAGTCCAGTCACGCATCAATTTCTGGCAAAGCGCGCGCATCAACGCCGGCCAGCGCCCGAACACCGTGCTGCTGGCCCCTTTCGACCGCGAAGCCGCCAAGCGCGCCGCCGGCAACAAGGCGCCCTACAAGGGCCTGGCGGCGTTCCAGATCGACGACGCCAAGAATTTTTCGGGCCGTTATGAAATCGTCGGCAAACTCGTCAAGGACATCCTGACCCATCGCCTGCTGGCGGTGATCGGCCTGTCGGGATCGGGCAAATCATCGGTGGTGCGCGCCGGCCTGATCCCGCAACTCGCCGAAGGTGCCTATGATGGTGTCGATGATGGCGACCTGACCGCCAGCAGCGGCTGGAAATATCCGCAACCCATCCTGCCCGGCACCGACCCGCTCGCCGCGCTGGAAGCGGTTTACGGTCCGATCGCCACGCCTGACGACCTGCCGGCCGCGCTCGATCGCCTCGGCGCGCCGGTGCTGCTGTCGATCGATCAGTTCGAAGAAGTCTTCACACTGTCGGAGCCGAGCGAGCGCCGCGATTGTTTCATCGATGCGCTGTCCGCGGCGGCCACCAGCGGCGCCCACCGCCACATGGTCGTCATCACCATGCGCAGCGACTATATCGAACGCGTCAAGGCGCATCCGGCGTTTGCCGGAGCCGTTGAAGACTGCACGACGGTCATCCAGAGCATGCAGGCGTCCGATCTGCGCAAGGCCATCGAAGAGCCGGCGGCGCGGCTTGGCGTCGGCTTTGAACCCGGCCTCGTCGACAAGTTGCAGACCAGTGTGCAGGGCGAACCGGCCGGGCTGCCATTGCTGAGCTTCACGCTGCTCAAGCTGTGGGAAATGCGCGCCGACGGGCCGATGAAGCTCGCCGATTACGAGGCGCTGGGCGGCAATCCCCGTGTCATCCTGACAAAAAGTGCCGACAAGCTGTTCGACGATCAGTTGCTCGAAAACCAGAAGATCATCCGTGAAATCTTCACACGGCTGGTCAAGATCAACGACACGCTCGACGCCACCAGCAACCGCATCAAGCGCCAGGATCTCGATGTGCTCGGCAAGCCCGTGGCTGTCGATCCGGTGCTGCAACTGCTGTTGCGCAACAATCTGATCCGGACCTCGCCGGCGGGCGACATCACCCCTGCAACCGATATCGAAGTCGGCCACGAAGCCTTGATCCGCAACTGGAGCCGGCTGACCGCATGGGTGAAGGATAGCTTTGCCGAACAGACCAATCGCAAGGCGTTCGCGTTGCGCGCCGAACGCTGGAAGCCCGCGGACAAGAATGCGGACTTGCTTTCGGGGTTCGCCCTTGAAGAGGCCAAGGGCTTTCAACTGCTGACCGACAAGGAAAAGCTCTATATCGCCGCCAGCGAGGCCCGGGCGCGGCGGCGTGAAATCTGGCGCTGGTCGGCGATTGCCGCGCTGGTGGTGCTTGTCCTGCTGCTCATGTCGGCGATATTCTACATCGTCCGGAAGAATCGTGCCGAACAGGCAGCGACGACATTATCGAGCCTGATCACGCTGTCCGATTCGCTGATCGAGCAAGGCGAACTTGTCCTCGCCAAAAAGGTCATGGTGCTCGGCCTCAAGGCCGGCGACCCGCCACCGCCGGCGATGCGCGCGGCGTTGCAGGCGGCGCAATTGAACGAACTGACCACGACGACATTGACGGTGCGGGGCGGCGGTGCGGCCAAGGGCGTGAGCATTTCCCAGGATGGCAGCCAGTTGATGAGCCTGTGGGGTGACGGCAGTGCCCGCGTCTGGCGCCGCAATGCCGATGTGAAGAACGGCTGGTTGCCGACGCCGATCGAACTGGCGATCACGGGGCGCACCATCACGGCGGTGGCGTTGTCACCGGACGGCAAAACCGCCGTTTCGGCGAGCGAGGACAAGACTGGTGATCCCTTTGCCGAGCGCTTTCTCGAGCGATGGACATTGGCTGGCGAGTCCGCAGATTCGAAGCCGATTTACAAGAGATTGCCTTATCAAAACCTTTTGGGTCTGGGCCCTGAACGGATCGGAAGCATCAAATTTTCACCCGATGGCAAAAGAGTCGTTCTCGCGATCGAACAGCAACCTGGCTATGCAAGAGTAATCGAAAGCGACACCGGAAAGGTGCTCGCTGATTTGCTCGAAGGCGGTATCGATTTGGTGACAGTCGCGATATTCTCGCCACGCGGCGACAAGATACTTGTCGCCGATGGACAGGGCTCGATCGTCATTTATGATGCAAAAACCTTCGAGCTGCTGCCGGAATCAGGACTGATCTGGGCGAACCAGGGCAGCATCAACAGTGCCCGGTTTACCGATACCGGCGCGCGCTTCGCCGCCGGCACGGCCAAGGGGCCGATCCTCGTCTATTCGGTTGTCGATGGGCAAAAATTGTTCCAGTTGCCCGGCCATGCCAAGGGCGTTGCGAGCGTGGCCTTC
>JAAFIT010000171.1:1810-5951 GCA_013298745.1 Sphingomonadales bacterium | reverse complement strand
CAATGATCGACGCGCATTCGCGGCCATCCGCAGGGTCAGTTCGCCATCGGTTTCATTCGCCAGCGCATCGCCTTCGGCGCCCGGCAGTTTCAGCCCGAAATGGACGTGCATGTTCATCAAGCCGGGGATCAGCCACTTGCCAGCCATCGGCACCCGCCGTGCGCCGTCGGGCACCGACACCGTTGCCGCCGGGCCCACGGCCGTGATGCGGTCACCGGTAATGACCACCACGGCATCAGGGATCGATTTGCCGGTATCGATATCGATCACCGTGCCGCCGACCAAGGCGGTGCTGGGCGCTGCGGTTTGGGCAAAGGCCGCGCTGGTGCACAGACTTGCTGCAAGGGCCATCAACCACTGTGTCCGTATGCCCATGCCCACTCCCTTGATTGCAAAATGAATGTTGCCATTGCCCCACGGCCTTAGCAACAGTGCGGGCAACAGCGGGAGACGGGCGTGAAACGGGACGATGATCACCAGCTTTCGCGCCGGACAACATTGGCGTTGCTGGCAACCGGTCTTGCGTCGCCGGTATTTGCGGCACCAGCGGCATCAGTGGCGTCCGAGCGGCTACACGCACTGCTCGAAGCCAGCGCCGCGGCTGATATCGCGCTCGATCCCCTGGGCGAACCGGGCCGGCCGCGCCCACCCGGCGCTGCGGTCTTCGTCGACCCGTTGTCCGATCGCTTTGCGAAGACGCTTGAAGCCAACAAGCGCCGCGAACTTGCCGAACTCGATCGGATCGACCGGTCCGAGCTTAGCCCGACCGATGCCGCCGCTTACGATGTGCTGGCCTACAAGACCCGTCAGCAAGTCAATATGTTCGACAGCGGAATGTTCGCCATCCAGCGCCAGGCACCACTCAACCCATCGTTCGGGCTGCATGTCGAGCTGCCGGATTTCGTTGCTGGTGCCGGCGCGCCGTTCGCGACTGTCGCTGATTATGATGCGGGGCTTGAACGGCTCGCCGGCTTTGTCGGTCATCTGGACATGACCATCGCCAGGCTGCGCGAAGGGCTGGCAGCCGGACGGGTCCAGCCTCGTATCATCGTCGACAATGTCGTGAAACAGCTTGATGCAATGCTGGCACTGCCGGTCGAGGCGACGCCGTTCTTTGCAGCCATCACCCGCATGCCGGCCAGTTTCGACGCGGCAGATCGTGACCGGCTGACCACCGCTTATCGCCGTACCATCGCCGTCGATGTCCTGCCAGCCTATGGCCGCTGGCGCGACTTCCTTGTCAATAATTATGGCCCACGCGCGCCGACCGCGCCCGGCCGATCGGTGATGGCCGATGGCGATCGGCTTTATGCCGCCGAACTCGCCGAACATACGACGACTGCGATGTCAGCGGGTGCCATCCACGACCTGGGGCTATCCGAGGTTGCGCGGATCCGTGCCGGGATGGAGACGGTACGGCAAAAACTGGGTTTCGCGGGCGATCTTCAGGAGATGTTCGCGCATGTCCGCACCGACCCGCGATTCTACTGTCAGAGCGATGCCGAATTGTTGCAGCGCTTTGCCGATATCGAAGCCCGTATCTGGCCGGGAATTCCGGCGCTGTTCCACGCATCGCCGCGCGCGCCCTTTCGGGTCGCGCCGCTGCCGGCTCTGGGTGGCCAGCGCGGCACCGGCTATTACAAACCCGGGCCCGCCGATGGTGTTTCGCCCGGCACGTTGTTCTTCAACATGGCGATGCGAAACACGCGGCCGATTCCGACGCTGGAGACGCTTACCCTTCACGAAGGCATCCCCGGCCATCATTTCCAGATCACCTTGGCGCGGGAGAATACGGCATTGCCACCGCTGCTGCGCTATGGATCGAACACTGCTTACAGCGAAGGATGGGGTCTTTATGCCGAATCGCTCGGCCCCGAACTCGGGATGTTCACCGATCCGTGGCAGTGGTTCGGACATCTCGACATGGAAATGCTGCGCGCTGTGCGGCTTGTCGTCGATACCGGGCTCCACGCCTTTGGCTGGAGCCGCGATCGCGCCATCGCCTATATGACGGAAAACACTTCGATGGCGCCGCGTGATATCGCTGTGGAAATCGATCGCTATATTTCGCAACCAGGACAGGCCTGTGCCTACAAGATCGGCGAACTGACGATTGCACGGCTGCGCCGTGAAGCGCAGGCAGCACTCGGGCCTCGCTTCGATGTGCGCGATTTTCATGACCAGTGTCTCGCGACCGGCGCATTGCCGATGGCTGTGCTCGACGCCAGGATAACCGACTGGGTGAAACGAGGTGGAGGGCGCGGAAATGGCTGACGATTCTTTCGAACTTTATGATCTGAAGGTCGAAGTGGTGGCGCCACCGGGGGCAAAGATCTGGTGTTCGGCGCAGGTCGGTGACTGGTTCGAGCTGCGCGGTGAAAACCTGTTCCTGCCACCGGGCCAGGGCTTTTCGATCTATTCGCTTGCCGCCGTTCTCCCGTTGCTTGCCGCCAAGCAGCGCGTCACCGACGCCAATGACTGGATGAGCACCGACGCCGAAGTCGCCTGCCCCGATCCCAATTGCCCATCGCGGCTGCGCATCACCCGGCTGGGCGCGCGGCGGTTCCGCCACAGCGAGACTACCGCCGTTCAAAAGCCGGACTGATGACCTGTCCCGAAACCTTCGAATATATCCCGGGCGAAACGATATCAGGATCGTCGCGGGGCCTTTGGCGGTGCAATTGCGCCCAATTTCGGGGCTAAAGGGCGCGTGGTGCGTGATGTAGTCGCCGGCGAACTGGTCTCGCTCAGATTTTCCCTGTTATCGACGCGAAACAGGGGAATGTGTTGTTTTTCGACCCCAAATGAGTGACAGTGTGACCCATTTTTTCAGCCTGGTACAGTCACTTAGTTAGCGAATTCCCTGTTCGACGGAACAGGGAATTTACTCACCCGGAACAGGGAAACGGAGCTTCGTAACAGGGACGCCGGATGCGCATTCAGGGACTATCATTGTCTGTTCGCTAGCTTCGCATCGCGTTCGGCTTGCCATTGGCATTCGTGGCGAGGTCGCTGAATTTGATCAACGATTCCGAGAACCGAGCGTTTCGTCGATCGCACGCGCCGCCTCCAGATGAGCATCGCGCAACGTTTGCAGCGCTAGCCCTGCTCCCGCAGCATCCCGTCCAGCCAGGTTCAACACCGTCAACGCGACGGCATCGGACCGGCGAATCAGTAGGATCAAATGCCAACCGCTCGGACCTCGTCTGCCGGTGAGCCAGTTCTTAGCACTGCGTTCACTGGCATCAGTCCACCTCATTACGGTCTTAGCGGCGCGATGGCTGTCACCCAGTTCTGATCGCAGTGCCGCGCTGATGGCAACGGCATAATCCTGCTCCGGTCCGGCCGGAAACTTGTTGCCCGTCTTAGGAAACATCTTTCCACCCCTTCCCGGCTATGGTCGCTTTCGGACAGGCTTAGGCGCCGGTCCTTTGAGGCCGCTTATGGTGATCGATTGGAGCCAACCGGGCGAAGTCCACGCCCTTGTGCAACCGCCCCGAGTCCGAGCGGCGCAATATGTGCGCATGTCGACCGAGCATCAGAAATATTCGACCGACAACCAGGCGGACGCGATTGCCAATTATGCCGCTCGCCGCGGCTATGAGATCGTCAAAACATATGCTGATGAAGGCAAAAGTGGCCTTAATCTGGGTGGGCGTGCAGCGCTACAACGGCTGCTCGACGACATCGAGACGCGCCGCGCCGACTACAATGTGGTGCTCGTTTATGATGTGAGCCGCTGGGGGCGGTTTCAGGATCCAGACGAGGCTGCGACTTATGAGTTGCGCTGCCGGCGCGCTGGCGTCGCAGTGCACTATTGCGCCGAGCAGTTTGAGAATGATGGCAGCATCGGGTCGTCGATTATCAAAACCGTCAAGCGCGCCATGGCTGGTGAGTACAGTCGCGAGCTGTCGGTCAAAGTGTTTGCAGGGCAGGCCAATTTGATCCGGCTAGGCTATCGCCAAGGCGGCGCTGCCGGGTTTGGGCTGCGGCGCCTTTTGGTCGATCAAAGCGGGGCTATCAAGACCAGTCTAACCCGCGGCGAACATAAGAGCATCACGACCGACCGGGTCATCTTGGTGCCCGGCCCGCCTGAGGAAATCGCGATCGTTCAGGAAGCCTACCGCCGGTTTGTTGAAGA
>JAAFIT010000171.1:0-1800 GCA_013298745.1 Sphingomonadales bacterium | reverse complement strand
CCGATCTTGGCCGGCCATGGACGCGCGGCTCGATTCACCAACTGCTGATCAATGAGAAGTACATCGGCAACAATGTGTGGGCGCGGACCTCGTTTAAGCTCAAGCAAGCGCATGTGCGTAATCCGCCAGAGGCTTGGTTGCGCGCCGATGGCGTCTTTGATGCGATCGTCGAAAGATCGGTGTTCGACCACGCCCAGGCCATTATCGCCACGCGTTCTGACCGGTTAAGCGATCAGCGGATGCTCGAGTTGCTGCAGTCCATCCTGAATGGGCGCGGCGAGCTTTCAGGTATGATCATCGACGAGTTCGAGGGGTGCCCGTCGAGCAGCGCCTATCGTTCGCGTTTTGGCAGCCTTCTGCGTGCCTACTCGCTTGTCGGGTTTGCGCCCGATCGGGATTTTCGGTACCTCGAGACCAATCGCAAGCTGCGCCAGCTTTATCCTGACGTCATTGCTGAGGCGGTTTCGGGCCTCGAGGCCGCGGGGGGCGAAGTCGTCCAAGATCCAGCGACGGATTTGCTGACGATCAATCGCGAGTTCACGGCCTCCCTCGTAATCATGCGCTGCTTCCACACTGGAGCGGGATCGCAGCGGTGGAAGCTGCGACTCGATACCGCCCTCAAGCCTGATGTGACCGTCGCGCTCCGCATGGACGCCAACAATGTCTTTGCCCAAGATTATTATCTGTTGCCGCGGCTCGACATGCGTGACGCTGTACTGCGCCTAAGCGAGCATAATGGCCTTTCAATCGATGCCTACCGGTTCGACGATCTGGGGCCTTTGTATCGGATGGCGGCGCGGCGGCCGCTGCGGCTAGCAGCATGACATCGGCACGCCCCGCCCAACGCGTCGAATGGATCGCGATTGAACGAATCACCGTCGTAAATCCGCGCTCGCGCAACAAGCGGGCGTTCAAAGAGATCGTCGACAACATTGCACAGATCGGTCTCAAGCGGCCAATCACCGTGACGCGGCGGGTTGAAGCCGACGGACCATTTTATGACCTGGTTTGTGGCCAGGGGCGGCTCGAGGCTTATCAAGCGCTCGGTCAATCAGAGGTGCCGGCTCTCGTCGTCATGGCGGATCCGGAAGACTGCTTGATATCCAGCCTTGTTGAGAATTGCGCCAGGCGCCAACACCGCACCGTTGAGCTCCTTCAAGACATTGGACGGATGCGGGAGCGCGGCGACTCAGTACAGGACATCGCGCGCAAGACCGGCCTCTCCGCCGACTATGTCTATGCCGTCGCCCAGCTTCTGCAAAAGGGTGAGCAGCGGCTACTTCATGCGGTCGAAACCGGACTCATTCCGATCAGTGTCGCAGTTGATATCGCTGGTAGTGACGACCACGGTATCCAACGCGCACTGCAGGATGCTTATGAAAAGGGCTTGCTGCGCGGCAAAAAGCTCCTCGCCGCAAAGCGTCTCGTGGAAAAGCGCCACAATGCCGGCAAGGGTCTCAAGTTCCGCATTTCGCGGTCGCCTGAGAAGCTCTCTTCGGCATCGCTGGTGCGCGCGTATCAGCATGACAGTGAACGCCAGCGCGACATGATTCGCCGAGCGCGCGGTACCCATGATCAGTTGGTCTTCATCACGGAAGCGCTTCGGCGCCTCAAGGCGGACGAACAACTGGTTGCCCTCCTGGAGGACGAGGACCTGTCGACGATGCCAGAAAATCTCGCCGTTCGGCTGAGCCGAACTGGGACGGATCCTAAGTGATGCCACGCAGTCAGCGCATGTCGGTCAGGCTGGGGTTTGAGGAAGCCAGCCTACGCATACCGATCGATGCGATTCTCCCGCTG
>JAAFIT010000172.1 GCA_013298745.1 Sphingomonadales bacterium | reverse complement strand
GACAACGGGGGAGACCGAGAATGGCAGGTCGATCAGCGTCACCAGAAACGATCGGCCGCGAAAATCGAACTTGGCAATCGCCCAGCTGGCGGCAAGGCCGAAGCCGATGTTGATCGGCACGGCGATGGCGGCAATGGTCAGCGTCAGCCGCAGTGCCGCCTGGGCATCCGGATCGGCGATCGCCGTCGCATAGACACCCAGCCCTTTGCGGAACGCTTCGGCAAAGACGATGGCAAGCGGCAGCGCCAGATTGAGCAGCAGAAAGCCCATCGCCAGCGCGATCAACGCCCAGCGCAGCCAGCGCGGCTCGGTGACCGCTGTCATGCGGCCAGCGCTCATGCCGCCATCCGCCGGCGCTGCCAGCCTTGCAGCATATTGGTGAGCAGCAACAGGATGAAGCTGGCGATCAGCATCGTCACGGCAATCGCGGTGGCGCCGGCGACATTATACTGTTCAAGCTGGACGACGATCAGCAGCGGTGCGATTTCGGTGCGGTAGGGCATGTTGCCGGCAATGAAGATAACCGAGCCATATTCGCCGACGCCGCGGGCAAAGGCGAGGGCAAAGCCGGTGAGCAGCGCCGGCGCCACCGCCGGCAGGACCACCCGGGAAAAGGTTTGCGCCCGCGAGGCGCCGAGGCTGGCGGCGGCTTCCTCGACGTCGACGCCCAGATCGGCAAGCACCGGTTCGACGGTGCGCACCACAAACGGCAGGCCGACAAACACCAGCGCGATGACGACGCCCAATTGCGTGAAGGCGATATCGATGCCCAGCGGCGTGAGGACCCGGCCGATCCAGCCGTTGGGCGCGTATAGCGCCGTTAGCGCAATCCCGGCGACGGCGGTCGGCAGAGCGAATGGCAGGTCGACCAGCGCCGAGACGGTGCGGCGGCCGAAGAAGCGATAGCGCACCAGCACCCAGGCGGTCAGCATGCCGAACACGGCATTGATCAGCGCCGCCACCGCCGCTGCGCCGAAGCTGAGGCGATAGGCGCGCAAGGCGCGTTCCGACAGCGCCACCTCGATGAAGCCCTGCCAGCCGAGCCCGGCAGCGCGGATGAACACTGCCGACAGCGGAATCAGCACAACGACTGACAACAGGGTCAGCGTGATGCCGAAGGTCACCCCGAAGCCGGGGATGATCGACGGGCGCAAGTTGAGCAGGCCGGGCCGCATGACCAAGGATTGCCGTGTTGCGGGCGGTACTGCAACCGCATCGATGGCGATGGCGGTCATCGGTGCGGCTCAGTGTGGTGCGGCGGCATAGATCTGGTCGAACTGGCCACCATCGGCGAAAAAGGTCGCCTGGGCCTTTTTCCAGCCGCCGAAATTGCGATCGATGTCGAATAGCGGCAGCGCCGGGAAGCGGTCGGCGTGGCGCGCCGCGACCACCGGATCGCGCGGGCGATAGCCATTGGCGGCAATGATCTCCTGCCCTGCTGGCGTGTAGAGAAAGCGCAAGTATGCCTCTGCAGCGGCACGGGTGCCGCGCCGATCAACGACGCTGTCCACCACGGCAACCGGCGGCTCGGCGCGGATGCTGATCGACGGCACGACGATTTCGAAGCGATCGGCACCAAGCTCGCGCGTCGCGAGGATCGCTTCATTTTCCCAGGTCAGCATGACATCGCCAAGGCCGCGCTCGGCAAAGGTGGTGGTGGCGCCGCGCGCACCCGAATCGAGCACTGGCACGCGCGCCAGCACGCGCGAGACATAGCGACGGGCGCCTTCGGGTGAGCCGCTGGCCTTTTGGCCATAACCCCACAGCGCCAGGAACGCCCAGCGCGCGCCGCCGCCGGTCTTGGGATTGGCCATGATCACCTTGACGTCGGGCTTGGTGAGGTCAGCCCAGTCGCGGACGCCCTTGGGGTTGCCCTTGCGCACCAGAAAGACGATCGGCGACCAATAGGGGGTGGATTTGTATGGCAGCCGCGCCTGCCAACCGGGGTCGATCAGCTTGCCGCGGCGCGCGATCTCGTCGATGTCGCCTGACAGCGCCAGCGTCACGACATCGGCGTCGAGTCCGTCGACGACAGCGCGTGTCTGCTTGCCGGAGCCGCCATGCGACTGGTTGATGGTCACCGTCTCGCCGGTTTTCGCTGCCCAATCGGCGGCAAAGGCGGTATTGATAGCGCGATACAGTTCACGCGTGGGATCATAGCTGGCATTGAGCAGCGTCACCGGTGCAGCCATTGCACCACGGCTTGCACCCGCAAGGGTCAGCAACAGGGCAACCAGCAGGTGACGCATTGTGCTTTACCGACTCCCCGTTGACCTTGGTGCCACGCTATTCCCACCGGCCAAATAGGCAATAAGGCATTTGTTGGCGCAGCTAAAGCCAGCCTTCAGCCGATGGCGATGGGATAATGACAACGCCGCACTGCGGACGGCGTTCCCTGGGCGTCAGGCGGCTTCGCGGTCGATCGACAGGTCGGCGAGGCTGGTGTGATCAAGAATGGCGGCGGTGTTGTCGCGCACCGTCAGCATGATCTTGCGAATGACGCAGGTCGATTCCTCGAAACAGTCGGCGCAGCGTTGATAGGCGCTGACCGATACGCACGGCACCAGCGCCAATGGCCCTTCGATCAAACGGATGATGTCGCCAAAGCTGATCTGGCTGGCCGGCTTGGCCAGACGATAGCCGCCGGCCTTGCCGCGAAAACTGTCAACCAGTCCGCCATTCTTCAGATCGAGCAGGATGATTTCGAGAAATTTGCGCGGCAGCTTCTGATCGGCGGCGATGACCGAAATGGGCACCGGCGCGATGCTGCCGGACCGGGCGATGAAGATGAGCGCGCGCAACGCGTAACGAGACCGTTGGGTAAGCATTTCGCAGCGCTCTATGCACGGACAGCGCGTTTGCGGCAAGCATATCGACGGCTGGATTGCCGTTCAGAAATTGACACCAGAAAGCGGCAAAAAATACCAACTTGTTGTGTTGTGTTCATTTTTAATTTTACCGTATTATGACAACAAATCAGTTAACTGACTGAATTTATGTGATTTTAGGAAATGAAAGGCAGTTGGCACGGGTCATGCATAGCTCTTGGCATGGAGGCCCGATATGGTTCGGGTGCTCCAAACCAACAGGAGCCAAACCATGTTCACCACCTCTTTCACCACCGCCCGCACCGCCATCGCCACCGTTGGCACGCTGTTCTTCGCCGGTGTCTGCCTGATCGGCGCCACGGCCCCGGCCGCCGCCGAGCCGGTCGCCCACAGCAAGACAGTCAGCTATGGCGATCTCGATCTCGCCAGCGCCAAGGGTCGCAAGGCTCTCGAAGCGCGTATCAACCGGGCGGCCAACAATGTCTGCTTCAATGGCGCCAAGGACGTTGCGTCGCTCGTCGCTACCGATCGTTGTGTCGAAGCCGCCAAGGCCGACGCCAAGGCCCGCATTTATCCGATGACCGCCAGCAGCAGCGGCAACTGATCCCCGCTTCCTTCTCCCCCGACCGGCGGCGGCGTCCTTTAAGGGCGCCGCCGTTTGGATTCTTTAACCGGTGGTGCGATTGATGATGCGGCCATCGGGCAAATAGACCTTTTCGGCGGTTACATATTCGCCCTTGGGCGTGCAGATGCCGCCCGGATCGCGCGCCCGCATCTTGGCACAGAAATCCGTGTCAGGGCGTTGCTGCTGCGCCGCAGCCGGCAGTGCGGCGAGGCCCAGCGCCAAGCCACTGGCGAGCAGCAGCAGGGTGGCAGGGCGGACAAGCGAACGGATGATCTGCATGATGGTGTCCAAGGCTCCGATGTGGAAGCCATGCCGGAATACCCCGGTACGGCTTTAGCGCCGATGAATAGCATGGTGTCGCAGCTGGTGACAGTCAGGCGTGACAGGCGGTTCCCACCTCGCTAGTCGCAACAGGCATGTCCAATCGCTTTGCCTCTGCCCGGCTGATCGTCGATACGGCGGCGCTTGTCGCGAATTGGCGAGCCTTTGGTGCCGCCAGCGGCGTCGCCGAAACCGGCGCAGCAATCAAGGCCGATGGCTATGGCCTCGGCGCCCGCGCGGTGATGTTGGCGCTGGCCGCCGCCGGTTGCCGTGAGATGTTCGTCGCGCACTGGAGCGAGGTGGCGGCGCTGATGCCGCTGCCGCCCGGGGTGCGGGTCGCGGTGCTTCACGGCGTCGCGCCCGCGGATGTGGCGGCGGCGCTCGATCTGCCGGCGCGCCCGGTGCTGGGCAGCGCAGCGCAGGTGGCCGAATGGCGAACAACCGGGCGGCCCTGTGACATCATGGTCGATACTGGCATCAACCGCCTCGGCCTGTCGCCTGCCGAAGCCGTGTCGGGCCTACTTGACGGGCTGGAGATCGACACGCTGCACAGCCATCTCGCCTGCGCCGAACAGCCCGACCATCCGCTCAACGCGCTGCAATGCGCCCGCTTCACGGCACTGGCGCCGCAGATTCCGGCGCGGCGGCGGGCGCTGGCCAATTCGGGCGGCATCACGCTGGGCGGTGAATATCTGTTCGATCTCACTCGCCCCGGCATCGGGCTCTATGGCGGCGGCGCCGGCCCTGGTGGCGTACCGTTGGCACCGGTCGCCTCTATCGAGGCGCCGGTGATGCAGGTTCGCGACGTTCCGGCTGGGGACAGCGTCGGCTATGGCGCCACCTTTGTCGCGCCCCGGCCGACACGCGTCGCCGTGGTGGCGCTGGGTTATGCCGATGGCTATCCGCGCGGCGCCTCGGGGCGCGGCAGTGGTTTTGTCGGCGGTACGCGCTGCCCGCTTATCGGCCGTGTGTCGATGGACATGAGCTGTTTCGATGTCACCGATGCGCCGGCTTTGGCCGAAGGTGACTTGTTGACCATCGATTTCGACCTTGCCGGCCTGTCTGCCGCCAGTGGTCGCTCGCAATATGAGTTGCTCACCGGCCTCGGCGCTCGCTATGCCCGGGATTATCGATGACCGGCGCCGCTCCCCCCAAGTTTCTTGCCACTGCGGCGCACGCGCTGACCGCGCTGGGCAGCGTCGTGCTCGGGCTGTTCGCCAGCATCGGCCGGCTGACGCGCTTTGCCGGTACGGCGATCGGGCGCATGGTCCGCCCGCCCTGGTATCCCGTGCAATTGTTCGAACAGATGCTCGTCATCGGTTACTTCTCGCTGCCGGTCGTTGGCCTGACGGCGCTTTTCACCGGCTCGGCACTGGCGCAACAGATCTATATCGGCGGCAGTCGCTTCAACGCCGCCTCCACCGTTCCTGCCGTCACCGTCATCGGCATTGTCCGTGAACTCGGGCCCGTGCTCGGCGGCCTGATGGTGGCGGGGCGGGTCGCCAGCGCCATGGCCGCCGAACTGGGAACGATGCGCGTCACCGAACAGATCGACGCACTGACGACGCTGCGTACCGATCCCTTCCGCTATCTCGTCGGCCCGCGCATCATCGCCGCGGTGCTGGTGATGCCGCTGCTGGTGCTTGTGTCAAACGCGCTTGGCGTGATGGGCGGCTGGCTGCTTGCCACCGGGCGACTGGGGTTCAATTCCGCCGCCTATCTCAATACCACAGCGCAGTTTCTGAAGGCCGATGACGTCTGGTCGTCGATGGTCAAGGCGGCGGTGTTCGGCTTTTTCATCGCGCTGATGGGCTGTTATCACGGCTATCATTCGTCGGGTGGTGCCGCCGGAGTCGGGCGTGCCACGACCAACGCCGTGGTGTCGGCGTTCATCCTCATCCTGCTGTCCAATCTCATCATCACCGTGATCGTTTTCGGATCATGACGCCTAAGATCCAGCTTTCGGGCGTCCACAAGCGCTTTGGGTCCAAGGTCGTCCTTGATGGAGTTGATCTGGCGGTGCAGCCGGCCGAATCGATGGTGATCATCGGCGGCTCGGGCACCGGCAAATCGGTGATGATCAAATGCATCCTTGGGCTCATTCGCCCCGAAAGCGGCAGCATCAAGGTCGATGGCGTCGAAGTGACGGGCCTCAAGGGCCGCGCGCTCGCCGATCA
>JAAFIT010000170.1 GCA_013298745.1 Sphingomonadales bacterium | reverse complement strand
GGCAGCCCTGTGCGAAAACTTCCGCCGCCTCGCCGCCGACAAGCGCCGGCAACTCAACCGCCTGTTCCACGATGGCCGCATCAGCCTCATCATCGGCATCGCCTTTGTGGCCGTCGCCATCACGGTCGGTGACTGGTTGAGCACCGCGTTTCGCAATGCCCATTACGCCCAGATCATCGCCGACAGCTTCGTCATCGGTGCCTGGGTGGCGCTTTGGCACCCGACCAACATTTTCCTGTATGACTGGTGGCCGCTGAAGCGTCAGGCGCTGCTCTATGACCGATTGAGCCGAATGGATGTCGAGATCATCACCACCTGACGATCATTCGACGATAACGCCGCCCTTCATCACCAGCACGACATCCTTGACCGCCTTGATATCTCGCGCCGGATCGCCCGCCACTGCGACAAGGTCCGCCAGCAACCCTGGTGCAATGCGGCCACGGTCCGCAAGGCCGAAAGAAGCGGCGTTGCCAGCCGTTGCGGCATGCAGAACATCGGTGTTCGGCATGCCCGCTGCTGACATCAGCACCATTTCTCGGGCATTGTCGCCGTGCGCATATACGCCGACATCGCCGCCCATGCACATCTTGACGCCGGCGGCGCGCGCCAGCGCGAAGGACTTGCGGTCCGAGAGCACCGCGTCCGGCGCCGGATCGCTGCCGTTCCAGCCGCGATAGCGCGCGATGGCATCGCCCGCGGCCAGCGTCGGGCATAGTGCCACCCCGCGTTCGCGCATCAGCTTGAACTCGGCGGCGGTGCCATCGCTGCCATGTTCGATGGCATCGACCCCGGCGAGGATGGCGCGGCGCATGCCTTCGGGTGTGCTGGCGTGTGCTGTCACCTGGCGCCCGGCACTGTGCGCGGCCTCCACCGCCGCCGTCATCTCGGCTTGCGTGAAGGTCGGCCGGCTCGGCTCGCCCGGTCCCCAGCGATAATCGGCGTAAAGTTTGACGATATCGGCGCCATTGCCGATCTGGCGGCGCACTGCCGTCACCAAGGCGGGTCCATCGACGGCTTCGGCCCCCAGCGGCACCTCGACGCCGGGTTCGAAGCCGCGCGGGCCATAGGCGCCGGTGGCGACGAGCGCGCGGGTCGCGACGATCATCCGCGGCCCCGGCACAATCCCCTGCTCGATGGCACGCTTCAGCCCGACGTCGGCATAGCCGGCGCCTTCGGTGCCAAGGTCACGCACCGTGGTGAAGCCGGCACGCAACGTCGCCAATGCAGCCACCGTGGCGCGGACGGTGCGCAGCGCCAAAGGCTCGTTGAGCACCTGCGTATCCCACGGCGTTTCATTATAAGGGTGGAGCAGCAAATGGCTGTGCCCCTCGATCATTCCCGGCATCAGCGTTGCGCCGGGCAGGTCGCGCACCGCAGCGCCCGTCGGCACCGTCAGCCCCGGCCCGACCGCGACGATCTTCTCGCCATCGACGATCACCTGCCAGCCGGGATGCATCGCCGTGCCGTCGAACACCTGCGCCGGACGCAGCACGATGGGCGCTGCGGCAACAGGCGACGCCAGCAGCGCCAGAGCAATGAGAAGATGACGCATCAGATGGCCTTTCAGGCGGGCGGCGGCACCAGCCCGATGGATTTGAGGATGAACGCCTGCGTGACCATCACCACCAGCCAGTAAAGGCAATCGGCAAGCACGGCACCGGTTCCAACCTGCCGGGCGCGCAGCGTCACCACACAGACAGGCACGACAAAGCCGATCCAGATCAGCACGGCGCTGCCGATCGCCATCGTCCAGTCGCCGGCCTTGGCAGGGGCGAGGATCAGCGCCCCGGCGAGAATGGCGGCGAACCAGGCCTGCGCCAAAGCGACGGTGACCAGCAGCCTAACGCCAGCGCGCGGCAGCCCCGCAAGCCGATGATAGACCCATCCTATGAGCAAGCCGGCAAGGGTAGCGGCCAGGATGGGACCGGCGTTGAGCAGGATATAAATCATTCGCGCCTTGGAATTGTCGGAAGGAACGCTAGTTAGCGTCAGATCGCGACAAGAAGGAAGCCTGCCAATGACCGCACCTGCCAGCCTGCCGCCGCTGCTGCTCGGCCGCCTCAACCATGTCGGCATCGCCTGCCCCGATCTCGATGCGGCGATCGCCATGTATGGCGCGCTGTTCGGCGCAACGGTTTCCAAGGCGCCGTTCGATCTGCCGGCGCAGGGTGTGCGCGTTGCCTTCATCGATGTCGCCAACAGCCAGCTGGAGCTCATCGAACCGCTCGGCGAAGGGTCGCCCATCCATGGCTTTCTCAAGAAGAACCCCAATGGCGGCCAGCATCATGTCTGCTTCGAAGTTAAAGACATCATCGCCGCGCGCGATGCGATGCGGGCGCGCGGCGCGACCGTGCTCGGCACCGGCGAGCCACGCATCGGCGCGCATGGCGTACCGATCATCTTCGTCCACCCCAAGGACACCGGTGGTGTGCTGGTGGAGTTGATGGCGACGCCCGAGCATCATTGAGCGACGCCGAAACAATTCTCTGTTAGGCTAATGACCACAAACGCAAGACGGGGGTAGCGAATGACTGAACCAGTGCCGACGACCGGTCGCGTCATGCCGATGGCGGTGAATGCGATTGACGAGATTGGCGCCGCGATTGCCCGCAACTGGGGCTGGGTGGCGGTACGCGGCGGGCTCGGCATCGCCATTGGCCTGTTCACGCTGTTCCAGCCGCAGACGACGATCAAGGCACTGGTGCTGCTGTTCGCAGTCTATTCGATCATCGATGGTGTTACCGCCCTTGTCGCTGCCTTCCGCGCCGTCCAGCGCGATCAAAGCTGGGGCTGGCTGCTGGTCCAAGGCCTGATCAGCCTTGGCGCCGCCGCCGTGGCACTGTTGATGCCGCAGCTCGCCATCAAGGTGTTCCTGTTTGTGATGTCATTCTGGGCGATGCTCGGCGGCGTCGCCTTGCTCGTCGCCGGCTTCAAGCTGCCGGCCGATCATGGCCGCTGGTGGTTCATCATCGGCGGCGCGCTGTCGGTGCTGTGGGGGGTGTTGCTGATCGCCCAGCCGGCCATGGCGGCCGTGGTGCTGGCCTTGTGGTTCGGGGTTTACACGCTGGTGTTCGGCATCGTCTTTACGGCCATCGCCTTCATGCTGCGCAGCCGCCACAAGGCCCGCAACGTCGGCTGAGCCTCGTTCGAACACGCGCTGGCTGGCGTTGCTGGCCAGCCGCCATGCTGGCCAGCATGCCACCAGTATGCGGTGCCGCTGCGCCCGTCAGGCGCCAAGTGGCTGGCGCAGATGCGCGGCGATCTTGTCCTTGATCAGCAAGCGCAGCTTCTTCATCCGCGTCAGCCGCACCGGATCGGGGATGCGCTTCTTCACTTCATCGCCAATCGCATCATCCAGCTTGCGACCATAAACTTGCAGGCTATCGGCTTCGACATTGGTCATGTCAGTCTCCCATCGACGATTGCATCGATCGGAACGAAGGACGGATCAGCCAGTTCCTTCATGGCACGCGCCCCCTACGCATGTCCTTCATCCGATGCGGTCCGACATCACGATCAACGATCGCCAGAGGGGCCCGGGCCGCATTATCAATTTACATTACGAACCAGTAATGTGCAAGCGAAACCATTCGGGTCAAACCGTTGCTGGCCCTCTCTCTGCCAAGCTGATAGACAAATCCTGCGGTCAGAGGATCGGGCGGTCGCCGCCGAGAAATCGGGGGAGGAAAGTCCGGGCTCCACGGAACGCGGTGCCGGGTAACACCCGGCGGGGGTGACCCCAGGGACAGTGCCACAGAAAACAAACCGCCGATGGGTGCCTTCGGGCATCACAGGCATGGGTGAAACGGTGCGGCAAGAGCGCACCGCGCGATGGGTAACCAGAGCGGCAGGGCAAACCGACCGAATAGGGGCGACACGTGGCGGCGCTTACGGGTGCAAGCCACAGGGCAGGAACCGGCCCCGTCGCCCGGGTTGGTTGCTTGAGGCTGTCGGCAACGGCAGTCCTAGAGGAATGATCGTCGCTGGCTCTCGGGCCAGTACAGAACCCGGCTTACAGATCCTCTGACCGCGTCGCAGCGACGCGAGCGCGCGTGCCGCGCGCCGACAGGCGCAAGACCGGCCAGCGCGGCGGCGGGGTTCCCCTGCCGAACGCGTCTGACGTCAGCATGGGCTTTGCCCATGCCCTTCCTTGCTGGTTAGTTCTTTAGCCTGCGTCGCAGGCATAATTGGGATCAGAGGAGATAACGGTGCGGCGACATACCGATTTAGGCCTCATCTTAACCCAAAACCATCGCTTGTCATGATCGCGAATCCTCCGCCCGATCAACTCGCTTGGAATCTATATTCGAGATCAGCAGCCAGCGCTTCGCGCGTCGTGTGAATGAGGTCCTCCCCATCGTAGCTGGCCGGCAGCGTCACCGTAGCTTCTGCACGACCGTTGCTAAGGGGTTTGATGGTCGAGATTGCGAGGGCCGGTCTGCGGGATCCTTGTAGCTTTGCAAACCGCTCGACATCATCGTGTGAACCGGCAACTGTCAGCCGCTTATCCTCGAAAGCCGTTGTGGCTTCACGTCTGCCGCACCCGGCTAGAGACGTGGACGTCGCCAAGATGACTAGCAAAATGTGGTAGCGGCACATTTGTCTCTCCATTCAAACAATTTTGTTTCTGATGACAAGCAATTGGCGTGTCTGCAATTCGTAGGCGAAGATTTGGACCGCAACTCCCGCAACCGGATCGTAAACCAATCTAATCTCGCACCGCAAGCGAGATTCCGGACTAAACTTAGGAAAACGAGCTATAACAAGGCTACCCCGACCTCAACATCCCCACACCAGCATCCCGCTCAAACAAATACAACAACACCCGCGCCGCCTGCCCCCGCGCCCCCGCCAAACCCCCATCCCGATCCAACAACAACCGCGCATCATCCCGCGCCACCGCGACGAACTTCGCCGTCCGCTCCGGATCGGCCAGCCGAAACGCCGCCTCCCCCGATTGCCGCACGCCCAGGATTTCCCCCGCCCCGCGCAGCCGCAAATCCTCCTCGGCAATGCGGAAGCCGTCATTCGTCTCGCGCATCAGCTTCAACCGCGCCTTGGCGGTTTCGGACAGATCCGGCCCGCGCAGCAGCAAGCACACCGACCGCCCCTCGCCGCGCCCGACCCGTCCGCGCAACTGGTGGAGCTGCGCCAGGCCAAAGCGCTCCGCCGCCTCGATGATCATCAGCGTCGCGTTGGGCACATCGACGCCGACTTCGATCACCGTCGTCGCCACCAGCAACCCTAACCGGCCAGCCGAAAACTCGGCCATCACCGCGTCCTTTTCGGCCGGCTTCATCCGGCCATGCACGAGACCAACTCCGCCGCCGAACCGCGCCTTCAGCATCGTCGCACGCAACTCCGCCGCCGCCTCGTCACCCGTCTCGCTGCCTTCGACGAGCGGGCACACCCAATAGGCCTGGCCGTTCGCCGCCAGATGCCGACCGAGCGCCTCGACCACTTCGTCGAGCCGCCCGATCGCCGTCACCCGCGTTTCGATCGGTTGCCTTCCGGGGGGCAGTTCGTCGATCTGCGAGGCGTCCATTTCGCCATATTGGGTGAGTTGCAGGCTGCGCGGGATCGGCGTCGCGGTCATCGCCAGCAGATGCGGCGGTGCCTTGGCCTTGGCAGCGAGCAAAAGGCGTTGCGCGACGCCGAAGCGGTGCTGTTCATCGACAACGACCAGCCCGAGATCGTGATAATCGACCGCCTCCTGAAAGATCGCATGCGTGCCGATCAGAATGTCGATCCGCCCCATGGCCAGATCGTCAAGGATATCAGCACGAATCTTGCCCTTGTCGCGCCCCGTCAAAATGGCGACTCGCACCGGCAAATCCCCGAGCATCTTCGAAATGCTGGCAAAATGCTGCCGCGCCAGAATCTCGGTCGGCGCCAGCAACGCCGCCTGCGCCCCTGCCTCCACGGCGGTCAGCATCGCCACCAATGCCACCAG
>JAAFIT010000017.1 GCA_013298745.1 Sphingomonadales bacterium | reverse complement strand
GAAACCGGTGACATTCTCACCATGGTGTCGATGCCGGCCTATGATCCGAACATCTTTTCCACCCGCGTACCCAGCAAATTGTGGAAGGAACTGCAGGAGGACGACCACACACCGCTGCTAAACAAGAGCGCCATGGGCCTGTACCCACCGGGTTCAACCTTCAAGATGGTCACCGCGCTGGCGGCGCTGGAAGCCGGCGTGGCGCCCGATGACGGTGTGCGCTGTACCGGTCGCTATAAAATGGGCAACAACACCTGGCACTGCCATTCCCGCCGCGGCCATGGCTTTGTCGACATGCACACGGCGCTGCCCAAAAGCTGCGATGTCTATTTCTATGCCTTTGGCCGCCAGATCGGCATCGACGCCATTGCCGACATGGCACGGCGCATGGGGCTGGGCCAGAAATATGAACTGCCGCTCGCCGGCCAGGCCGCCGGCATCGTTCCCGATACCGCGTGGAAGCGAAAGCGTTATGACAAGGACTGGAACAGCGGCGAAACGCTCAACACCTCGATCGGCCAAGGCTATCTGACCGCCAATCCGCTGCAATTGGCGGTGATGACGGCGCGCATCGCCAGCGGTCGCGAAGTGATGCCGCGGCTGATCCTGCCGCCCGCCGGCGCGCCGGCGCCGCAATTCGCCTCGCTCGGCATTCCCGATGAACACCTCGATCTGGTCCGCCAGGGCATGTACGACGTCGTCAATTCGGGCATCGGCACGGCGCGCGGTGGCCGCTCACCGGTGCCAGGCGTCAAGATCGCCGGCAAGACCGGCACCGCGCAGGTGCGCCGCATCAGCGCCGCCGAGCGCCGCAGCGGCGTCAAGCGCAACGAGGCCCTGCCCTGGAAGCAGCGCGACCATGCCCTGTTCGTCGCCTTCGCGCCCGCCGACGCCCCGCGCTATGCCGTCAGTGTCATCATCGAGCACGGCATCGCCGGCGGCCGCTATGCCGCCCCTATCGCTCGCGACGTCTTGACGTTCCTGTTCGAGCCGGAACGCGCCCTGAAGGCGCTGGGGCCGATCGAAGCCAAGATGCGCGCCGAACGCGAAGCGCGGGAGCGGGCAAAGGCACTGGAAGCGCGCGCCGCGGAAGCGGTTGTCGCGAACGAGATGATGCCGTCGTGGCTCCGCACCGATAATCTCATCCTGCCCCCGACCTTTGAAATCGGCGATCCCGAAGCGCCGATTGAAAAGCCCGAGGAAAACTGATGTTCAACGGGCCGTGGCTGCGTGAACTTGCCCGCCTGCCCTGGGGCATCGTGCTGGTCATCGTCGCATTGGGCAGCTTCGGCATCGTCATCCTCTATTCGGCTGCCGGTGGCTCGCTTAGCCCCTGGGCGTTGAAGCAGGCGGTTCGCTTCGTCATCCTGCTTATCGTCATGCTGATGCTTGCCATGGTGCGGCCGGAGACCTGGATGCGGCTGGCCTGGCCGATCTATGGCGTCGTCCTGCTTGGCCTGATCGGCGTCGAACTGCTTGGCCAGGTCGGCGGCGGCAGCCAGCGTTGGCTCGATATCGGCATCATCCGGCTCCAGCCCTCCGAATTCATGAAGCTCGCCATCGTGCTGGTGCTGGCGCGCTATTACCAATCCCTGCCCCGCGGTTTCGAAACGCAGCTCAACGCGCTATTGCCGGCGCTGGCATTGATCGCGTTCCCGGCAGCGCTGGTGATGTTGCAACCCGATCTGGGCACGGCGCTTTCGATCACTTTTGGCGGCGTGGTGGTGATGTTCCTCGCCGGCGTCAGGCTGTGGCTGTTCATCGGCGCCGGCGTCGCCACTGCCGCCGCGATGCCCCTCGTCTGGACGATGATGCACGAATATCAACGCAAACGCGTGCTAATCTTTCTCGATCCCTCCACCGATCCGCGCGGCGCCGGCTATCATATCACCCAGTCAAAGATCGCCATCGGATCGGGCGGCATCAACGGCAAGGGCTTCCTCAATGGCACCCAGAGCCATCTTGATTATCTGCCCGAGCTTCATACCGATTTCATCTTTGCAACCATGGCCGAGGAATGGGGCCTGATCGGCGGCCTTTTCATCATCCTGGGCTTCGCCATCATCCTTGCCTGGGGAATCCGCGTCGCGCTGAACGGCAAGAACCAGTTCGAACGCCTGCTCGCCTTCGGCCTCACAGCAACGCTGTTCTTTTACCTCGCCATCAACATGATGATGGTGATGGGCCTGGCGCCGGTGGTCGGCATTCCGCTGCCGCTGATCAGCTATGGCGGCTCGGCGATGATGACCGTGCTGATCCTGCTCGGCATCATCATGGGAATTGACCGTCAGAACACGCGGCCGCCCGCATGACAAAAACTTCGGCAGAACGCTGGACAAGCCCGAAGGCGGCTGCTAACAGCCCGCCTCCACGCAGTGCGCTGCGCAAGGACGTATAGCTCAGTCGGTAGAGCAGCTGACTCTTAATCAGCGGGTCCCAGGTTCGAACCCTGGTGCGTCCACCATATCCCAACAATGGAAATCCCCGGAAAAACGCCATTTAGTTGGGCGCTTCGTTTGGGACGCCCGCACCGAACCTACGCGATGCCTCCCGTTGTAGCGTGATGAACACGGCACGCCTTCAGAGACCCCAATACCAAGTCCAGACCTTGTTCGATTTTCGTTCTCGCTCGTGGCCGTGGATTTGCCAGTTGCGAACTCGGTCAAGTCAAAGAGCCTAAGGGTGTCGGTACGCAGCAGCAGGCCGTTTGAACTCTCCTGCTCACCGCGTTCCGCAGTTGCCCTCGGGGTCCAAGACATGATCGAGCGCAGCGCAAACCGCAATTACCTGCGCGAGCATGCATAGCTCAGGGGTACTGCGCGGACTGTCCGGGTAAACTTCCGTCGTCGTGGTGAACCGTGCGCCGGTGATCGATGCGCAAAGCCCGAGCTTGGCGACAGGATATTCGATCACGCCGTGCGCGACGACTGGGGAGCCGATGATCTCGCCCTTCGCATCGGGCGGCGCGATATGGGTCAGCTTTCCCACTGCCGCGATGATGGCCTGCTGGAACGCAGGCTGCGGGTTCTCGCTGTCGGCGCAGAGGTAGAACCCGTCAGGAATCGTCTCCGGCAGGAAAGGCTTGCCATCGCGGGCACAGAGCGCAGGACGAAACTCCGCTTCGTCACTGTCGGTGGTTTCGTGCAGGTCGATGTGCAGGGCAAATGGCTGCGCGACCGAAGCGACAAGCGCGATCAGCGCGGTCGCTTCACCCGAAGGCCCGCCAGTGCGGAAGTTGCGGTTCGGATCGATCGCGTCATGGTTCCAACGATTGATCCGCTCATAGGCCCAGGGGCTGACGCAGGGCGCCACCAGCAGATTGATGCGCCCCGCATAGGCATCGGCGCGGGTTTCGAGAAACGCCAGCGCGCCCATGACCCCGCTCGTTTCATAGCCATGCACGCCACCGGTAATCAGGGCCGTCGGCAAGGCTGGATCAAAGCGGCGACTTCTCAGGGCATGAAGATCATAATGCTCACCGGCATAATCGACGCGACCGTAGACCAGCGTTTCGAAGCGGTCCCCAAGCGCGGCGATACGCGGAACGACGTCCTCGTCGTAACGCCGGTGGCGAACTTGCCGCGCGCGCCATTGGTTCCTCTCGTTTTCACCCCAAGGCTGACCTGGTGTGCCGACGGGGTAGGCAGATGCATTGACCATAAGGAATGTCGTACCCCAGCGCATGCGTCACGCAAACACCCACAGCACTCCGCCATGTCCGCTCAAGGCGGTGATCGAAGTCGATCACATCTCGGCGCCGAAGCCTTTGATGATGAATTCGAGACCAAGCCGGAGGCCGGTAAGATCGACGCTGTGACCTAACCCTGGGCTCACGTGGGTCTCGGCTTCAATGCCGAGCTTGCCCAGATCGATTTTCGCTGCATGCAAAGCGGCAGCAGGAATGACTGGATCTGCGGCGCCATGGATCAGAAGGATTGGCGGCTTTGGCGAATTTCGGTTCGCCACGCTGGCGGCGCCGACGAACAGTCCTGAATAGCCAACGATGGCAGCAGGGGCAGTCTTTCGGTTCAGTCCGACCTGCAAGGCCATCATCGTGCCCTGGCTGAAGCCGACTATCGCCATCTCAGCTTCCGACAATCCATATTGGCTGAGCTTTCGATCGATGAAAGTGTCGATGGCCGGCGCTGCGAGAGCGGCACCTGCCGCCAGGGCCTGCGGCGTGAAATTCTGCAGCGGCCACCATTGGTAGCCAGCCCCGGCGCTCTGGGGGGCATTAGGAGCAAGAAACAGCGTGTCGGGCAGGCTCTGGCGCCAGTGCGTCGCCATCGCAATCAGGTCAGCACCGCTTGATCCAAATCCATGCAGCAGGAAGATGATGTGCTTCGGTGGTGGGCCCGAAAGCGGCTGCAAGCTGGCGCCGTTCACGATTTTGGACATGACTGCGATTCTCAATTGCGATTTGATTTGGATGCGTGGCGTGGCGGCATGCAGTCCACGAGGTGGCGCGGGTAGTTTCGTCGACCACGCCAGTGATGCAAGCGTTCGCTTTGCCCGACGTGCACGAATGCGATTGAGATGCTGATCAACGGATACCGAGCCGGCAGCATCTGGCGTTGTTGCCAGCGTGGCGGTATCAGCTTTCGTCTAACCCGTTAATATTATTTAACATAAGATACAATATCAAGGTATCGGACTGTTGGGAACATCCAGAGACGCCACCCCTGCCGGGTGGAATTGGCTCAACAAGCAACGACATTGACGGCGAGACCGCCCAGCGACGTTTCCTTGTACTTCTCGCCCATGTCGGCACCCGTCTTGCGCATGGTTTCAATGACCTGATCAAGGCTCACGCGGTGCGTGCCATCGCCGAGCATCGCCAAGCGCGAGGCCTCGATGGCCTTTACCGCGCCGACGGCATTGCGCTCGATGCACGGCACCTGCACCAGTCCGCCGACCGGGTCGCAGGTCAGGCCAAGATTATGCTCCATGCCGATTTCGGCAGCATTCTCGATCTGGCCATTGCTGCCACCAAGCGCTGCGGTCAGCCCTGCTGCCGCCATCGAGCATGCAACGCCGACTTCTCCCTGACAGCCAACTTCGGCGCCAGAAATCGAGGCATTGGCCTTGAACAGCGCGCCGATTGCCCCCGCCACCAGGAGAAAGCGATCGGCACCTTCGGCTGACGCACCCGGCGCAAAGCGTTCATAGTAGCGCAGCACGGCCGGGATGATGCCGGCGGCGCCATTCGTCGGTGCGGTCACCACACGGCCACCGGCAGCATTCTCCTCGTTCACCGCGAGCGCCCACAGATTGACCCAGTCGATAACCGACAGTGGGTCAGCCAGCGCACGTTCCTGCCGGTCACGCAGAAGCGCCAGAATGACCGGCGCGCGGCGAACGACCTTGAGTCCGCCGGGAAGCTCGCCACCGGTGCGGCAACCGCGATCGATGCAATCAGACATGGCGGCACGAAGTGCAGCGAGCCGGGTGCGAACCTCGGCTTCGGGCAGCGTTGCCAGTTCGTTGGCAAGCGCCAGTCCGGCAAAATCGAGTCCGGCGTCGGCGGCACGGGCGAGAAGCTCATCGCCGCTGGCATAGGGATGTGGCAGGTCGCGCAATGGTGATGGCGGTGCGTTGCGGGCGATCTCTGCGGCGCCGACAACCGCACCACCGCCGACCGAATAAGCCGTTTCGGTATGCAGCACCGCGCCATCGGCGTCATAGGCGGTGAAGGCCATGCCATTGCTGTGGTGCGGCAGGCGGCGGCGCTGGTGCCACACGAGGTCGCGTGCTTCGTCAAAGGCGATGCCTGATGGCAGGAGGCCACTGGCGCGCACGCCTGCGACCAGCATCGCGGCATGATCGGGGCACAGCGCCTCGGGGCGCTCACCGCAAAGGCCCAAGATGATGGCGCTGTCGGTGGCGTGCCCCTTGCCAGTCAGCGCCAGGCTGCCGAACAGTTCGGCAACCACGCGTGCCGGCGCCAGCGGCGTTACCCGTGCCATGAAATCGGCCGCGGCGGACATTGGCCCCATCGTATGCGACGACGATGGTCCGACACCGATCTTGAACAATTCAAAAACGCTGAATGGCATTGCAAAGGCCTACACAAAATTCGGGGCGGCGGCCATCTGGCCACCGCCCCGAATGGCGTGCGCTTCCGCGAGGGTTCAGAAGCGGGCGCCGACGCGAACCCCGAACATGCGCGGTGCGTCGAAGCTTTCATTCAGGCCGCGGGAACCGAAGGTGGCGCGGTTCTGGGTGATCTGGTCCGTGACGTTGTTGACGAACACCTCGGCCGAGTACTTGTCACTTGCCGAGCGCCAGCCCAACCGCAGATCGAGCTTGGCAAAGGCATCCTGCTTGTCGAGGACGGTGTTGAAATCGGTGTTGAAGTAGCTGCCCGACCACAGCAGCGTCGCTTGCGGCGTGATAACACCGCTGCCACCCATGTCGAAATCATAGCTGACGACACCGGTCAGCTTGAAGTTTGGCGAATAAGGAATGTCATTGCCGGTCAGATCGCGAAAGCCGGTATAGTTGGCTGGCGCTGGCGTGTTGCGATAATCATCGTACTTCGCCTCCATCAACGTCGCCGACATCGCGATGTTGAGGCCAGTCACCGGCACGGCCTGCACTTCGATTTCGATCCCCTGGCTATGCGCTTCAGCGGCATTTAGGATGATCGACGTTGTCGTGAAGCCGCCACCCGTCGCCGGCACGAGGAATTGGTTCTGAACCTGAAGGTTCTTGAACTCGTTACGGTAGACCGACAGGTTCAACTGCAGCGTGTTATCGAAAAAGCGGTTTTTGCTGCCGATTTCATACGCGGTGACGTCTTCAGGACCAAATGAGCCCTGCAACAGCGGATTGGTGAAGACACCGGCGTTGAATCCGCCCGAGCGGAAGCCGGTGGAGACCGTTGCATAGACCATGCTTGAATCGCCGATGTAGTATTCGGCATTCGCCCGCCAGGTCGTGCGGTTGAATTCAAAATCGAGGCGCTGGCCCGTGCGGTTCACTTGCGTGAGGCGTTGATTGACGTCGGTCAGAGCGGTGGCGCGGTTGATCTCTTTCTTGTCAGACGTGTAACGAATGCCGCCGGTCAGCCGCAGCCTGTCCGGGATCACCCAATAGGATGCCTGGCCGAACACCGCGTTTGATGTTGTGCGCGGCAAGCCCGCCGCAAAGGCGCAACCTGGGGTGTTGCGAGCTCCAGTCGGGCAGCTGCTGAAGATCGAGGCCTTCACGTCTTCTTCGAAGAAGAAATACCCCAGGATCCACTGGAACGGGCCATTGCCGTTCGACGCCAGCTGCACTTCCTGGCTCAACGTCGTCAGCTTGTCCTCCTGCCCGTCAACATTCCCCTTGCGCAAGGAGAAGTCATTGTCAGCATTACGGAAAACCTGATAATCGATGTAGCCGGTAATCGAACGAAGTGTCGCAAAGCCCATATCCGCCGACAGGTTCAGGCTGGCAACATGCTGCTTCTGGTCCTGTTCCAGCTTGGTATCACCCGGGTAGAACAACGGATCCGTGTTGATCGGGAAACCGCGATCGACGCCGCCGGCATCCGGGATGCCATCTCGGCCGGGGGGATCGACGTTGATTCGGAATGGCTGGCCATCAAGATCGAACGCGCCCGTGGTGGTGTTCAGGAACACGCCGCCGACCCGGTAACCAAAGGCACCGGCACCAGTGCCCTTTTCCTGCCAGTAGCTGTAGCTCAATACGGCTTCAAAAGCATCGACGGGCTTGAAGCGCATGGTCGCGCGGCCATAGGTCGTGTCACGGTTGTAGATGTCGAGGTCTTCGGTGGTTCCCTTGACATAGCCGTCCATTTTTTCGCGCAATCCCGCGATCCGGAACTGCACAGTGTCGGTGATGGGCACATTGATGAAACCATCGCCGCGGATACGGTCGAATGATCCGTAGGTCACGTTCACGGCTGCAGACAAGTCGTTGGTGGGCCGAGCGGTGGTGACGGACACGTTGCCGCCGAAGGTGTTGCGGCCATAAAGCGTGCCCTGTGGCCCGCGCTGGATTTCGACCCGTTCGACGTCGACAAAGGGTTCATTCGCCTGCGATGCACGGCTGCGATAGATGTTATCGACGAAGAACCCGATCGTTGGGTCGCCGGAAACCCCGACGTTTTCGGTGCGGACACCGCGGATGGCAGGGCGGGCATCGGAACCGGAACGCCCGAAGCTGAAACCCGGGGTCAGGATTTCAACGCGCGACAGGTCGCGGACATCGTTGCGGTCGAGCGCGTTGGCCGAAAGGACAGTGACCGCAATCGGTACATTCTGGACATTTTCGACGCGACGCTGCGCAGTCACGACGATTTCTCCGAGACCGTCGCTCGCCGTGTCGGGCGCCGCCGCCGTCTGGCCCAATGCCGATGTGGACATGGCAAGGCCGGAGATGGCCGTTGCGGTCAGCAGCGCAGTTCTGAGCATCACGATTCCCCTTTGCAGCGGCCACCCACCACTTGCGGCCATAGAGACAAAAATTGCCTTCGAATGCAACCGACGATTCCGCCATAATTGCCCTTTGACCGTCCGAAATGTGACTGACAAGACACAGTTGGCTCGCAAAGATGACGTTTCAACGTCAGACTTGATGCCGATAATGGCATTCGAAGTCATTCAATCGCTCGAAATCGATGGCTTTAGCCGCGGGGCTTGACCGTCTCCGGCAGGCGCAACCAGATGATGGCAGCGCAGAGAAAGGCAAGGCAGCCGCTCAGCATCACCGTCGCCATGCCAACGACCGGCACCATCGCTGCAGTGATAATCGGCGCGGTCATCGAAATGATCCTGCCCCAGTTGAAGATCGACGCCGCGGTGGATCGCAGGTGCGGCGGATAGAGTTCCGACAGCCACGGGCCCCAGACCGCGCTTGCCGACAACATGAAGCCATAGGCAAAGCCAAGCCCGACGAACGCCGGGTCGGACAAGGGGACAAACAGATACAGAGGGATGATCAGTGCGGCGCCAACAAAGCCGAAGGCAGCGCGGCGGCGACCAATGCGATCCGAAATCGCGCCCCAGGCAAAACCGCCGAGCGCCGAGGCAAGAAACTGCACGCCAAGCACTGTGCCGATCAAAGCCGCATCGATTTGGCGAATATCCTTCAGATAGGTCGTCGCCCAGCCAGTAAATGCTTGATAGGCAAAGAAGTTCAGTCCGGTCATCGCAACCAGTGCCAGGGTCTGGCGGCGGACCCCTGGGGCAAACAGTTCCTTGATCGGAAACTTCCCAGCTATCTGTTGCGTGCCGGCAATCGAGCCCCAGGCCAGCATGCGTCGATCATCGGGGACCGCCCAGAGCGCAAACACGGCACCTACGATCGGCACGATGCCGATATACATCAAGCTTCGCCAATCATGGCCGGCGGCAATGACGATGCCAGTGGTGAAGCTCAGCGCTGCGACGGCGATATTGTAGGTGCCCATGACAAATCCGGCCACCAAGCCGCGCGCACTACTGGGGAACAGGCCGGAGTAGATCCCGACGGCGATGGGGAACATCGCCCCCATGAAAAAGCCCATAGTGATGCGTTGTACCACAAGTTGCGCGAAGCTGTTGACGACGATGCCGGCGAGCAGCGCACTGCCAAAACCGACCATCACCAGCATGAGGGCGTTGCGGCGGCCGACACGGTCCGCGAACTGGCCCAACACCACGGCGCCGATCAAAACGCCCACGGACTGCATCGTGTAAAGCCAGCCTGATTCCGGCAGCGTTAGCCCAACGGAATCGCGGATATAGGGCCGCAGGATATCGACGGTGTTGAAAGCCCAGGCGTAGCAGAAATAAGCCGTAAGCACGAAGGCAAGCGCACCGATGCGGCGGGCTTTTGACAGGTCTTCGGCGCGGACCATGCCGGTGGCATCCGGTGCGATCGCCGACAAACTCGCCATGAACCGCGATCCCCGTATTGCGTACCCGCGACATACAATGCGATATTGACTTCGCATTCAAGCGGTCTTGGGGTGGAGCGGCATGGCGGGTGACGAAAACAGCGCTTTGCGCAGCCGCCGAGGCACATCCTATGATGTCGCCCGCAGGGCCGGCGTGTCGCAATCGGCGGTGTCGCGCTGCTTCCGGCCTGGCGCTTCGGTGGCACCGGCGACGCGGGCGCGGATCATCGCTGCGGCCAATGAACTGGGTTACCGCCCCAATGCCATTGCCCAGGGGCTGATTACCCGGCGATCGAACATGGTCGCCGTGATCATCTCGAACCTCACCAACCTCTATTATCCCGAAGTGCTCGCCGAATTGACCCAGCGATTGTCGGAACGCGGGGTTCGCGTCCTGCTGTTCGCCTTGAAAGCCGAGAGCGAGATCGACGATGTGCTGGACCAGGTCTGGCGGTATCAGGTCGATGGCGCCATCGTCGCAGCACGGCTTTCGCCTGAGCAATTGGCGGCATTTCACGACCGTGGCACCGCGCTGGTGCTGTACAATCGCGAAAGCCATGAGGTGCCGGCGGCCTCAGTGTCCTGCGAATTTGCCGCCGGCGAGACAATGCTCGTCGACGGCATGGTCGCCGCGGGGTGCTGCAGGTTTGCCGTCATCGGCGGACCGGCCGATTCGGCAGTGGGGGAAGCCAGGGTCAACGGCGCCATCGAGCGGCTGGGACGCGCCGGGTTCGACGATATTCCGATGGAACGCGGCGATTTCTCGTACGACAGCGGCTATCGCGCCGCCCACCGGTTGCTCAATGCCGGGCCGCTCGACGCGATCATTGCCGCCAATGACGTGATGGCGCTGGGGGCGATGGACGCCGCGCGGCATGATTTCGGTCTCGATATTCCTGAGCAGCTGTCAGTGGTCGGCTTTGACGGCGTCGCACCAGCCCAGTGGCGCAGTTACCGACTTACAACGGTTCGGCAGCCGGTGCAGCGCATGACGGCTGCGGCTATCACCATGTTGTTCGAACGTATCGACGACCCCGACCTTGGCCCCGAGCGGCGGCTGTTTTCCGGCGATCTGATCCCCGGCGCCACAGCGCGTCTGGCCTGAAAGGAAACGACATGAACAGAATTCTCACCACCCATGTCGGCTCACTGCCCCGATCAAAGGCCGTGACCGACCTGGTTTTTGCCGCCGAACGGGGGGATGCGATCGATGCGGCGACTTTCGACAGCGTCATCGGCGCGGCGGTCGATGAGACCGTGGCGCTTCAGGTAGCGGCGGGCATCGATCTAGTATCCGACGGCGAGATGTCGAAGATCAGTTATGCGACCTATATCAAGGACCGCATCACCGGTTTCGATGGTGACAGCCCGCGCACCCCGCCGGCGGATCTGGAGGATTTTCCAGGGTTTCTCGAACGCCAGGCCAAAAGCGGCGGCACACCAAGCTATCGCCGGCCACGCTGCGTGGGGCCGATTGCGCCGAAGACCCTCGCGCCGCTGGAGGCCGACCTCGCGCACATGGCCGCCGCCATGGGCAAGCATCAGCCAGTTGGCGGGTTCATGAATGCCGCCTCTCCCGGGGTTATCGCGCTGTTCCAGCCCAATGATCATTACCCGACGCAGGATGCCTATCTTGAGGCGCTGGCCGAAGCGATGCGACCGGAATATGAAGCGATCGTTGGCGCTGGATTGATCCTGCAACTTGACAGCCCCGATCTCGGCCTCGGGCGTCACATGATGTACAAGGGCCGCAGCGACGCCGACTATCTCACGCTGATCGGCATGCATGTCGACGTGCTCAACCATGCGCTGCGCAACGTGCCGGCCGACCGCGTTCGCATGCATGTCTGCTGGGGCAATTATGAAGGCCCGCACACCCATGATGTCGAAATGGGCGTCATCCTGCCGACGCTGATGCGCGCCAAGCCCGCCGGGCTATTGTTCGAAACATCGAACCCGCGCCACCAGCATGACTGGAACTATTTCGCAGAAATGCTGGCGATCATCCCCGAAAACAAGATCCTCATCCCCGGCGTCATCGATTCAACCACCAACTTCGTCGAGCATCCGCGCGTGGTTGCCGAACGTATCGAGCGCTTCGCCGGGATCATCGGGCGTGATCGGGTGCAGGCCGGCACCGATTGCGGTTTTTCGACCTTTGCCGGTTTTGGCGCCGTCGATCCGGACATCGTCTGGGCCAAGCTCAAA
The DNA here is from genome assembly GCA_013298745.1 of Sphingomonadales bacterium. GTDB lineage: Bacteria > Pseudomonadota > Alphaproteobacteria > Sphingomonadales > Sphingomonadaceae > Sandarakinorhabdus. Next base: position 2,323 of record JAAFIT010000017.1, on the reverse strand, counting down.
ACGCTGGCCGAGGGTGCCGCGATCGCCAGCGACCGGTTGTGGCGCGCTGCGGCGTGAACGATTTTCGCGCCCGTTTGCGTGCCGGCGAACTCTTGTCGGGCACCTGGGTAAAGACGCCGAGCGCGATCATCGTCGAAGTCCTGGCGCTGACGGCGCTCGACTGCATTGTCCTTGATGCCGAACATGCCCCCTTCGATCGCGGCGACATCGATCAGTGCATCTTGGCGGCGCGTGCGGCCGGCAAGCCGGTTCTCGTGCGGCCGCAGACTGCCGGGGATGAACACATCCTGTCGGTGCTGGATTGCGGCGCCACCGGCGTCATCCTGCCACATATTCTCGGCGCTGCCGAAGCGGAAGCCGCCGTTGCCGCCTGTCATTATGTTCGCGGCGGACGCGGGTTTGCCGGCAGCAGCCGCGCGGCCGGCTACACGACGCTCGGGATGACAAAACACCGCGAGGCGGCAAAAGGCGTGACGATCATCGCCCAGATCGAGGATGTCGAAGCCGTCGATGCCATCACCGAAATCGCTGCCGTGCCAGGCATCGATGCGCTGTTCATCGGCCGGGCTGATCTGACCATCGCCTATGGTGCCGCCAGCCCCGACGATGCCGTCGTCGTCGATGCGGTGGCGCGCATTTGTGCGGCCGGAAAGGCCGCGGGCCGCACTGTCGGCATGTTCCTGGGCCGCGCCGATGACGTGGCACTCTGGCGCGAAAAGGGTGCGAGCCTGTTTATCCTCGGCTCCGACCACGACTTCATCCTGTCTGGCGCCGCCCGGCTCGATGCCGCGATCCGCGCGTGATCGCTTCCCGCCGCACGGCACTTGCCGGGTTAGCGGGGCTGACAGTCGTATCCGCCCTGCCCGCCGGCGTCATCGCAGCATGCTGCCCCCTCAATGCGCGAAAAATGGCCTGTACGCGGTTGCTGCCAGCGCCAGTTCGTCAAACAGATCGATCGATTCACCGCGGTCATCAAGAACGCTCGTCCCAGGCAGGCTGACGCGGCGGCCTGCAACATGGCCTTGCAGCCGCCAAAGGATCGCAGTTCGAAATCCATCGTCAAAGCTTCGATCTAGGGTCAGATGCGCATCGGGAACGCGTGCGAACAGTCGCAGCCACCAGTCCCGCCGGTCGGGCGTGAACCCGGCAAGCGACCGCGCATTGAGATTTGCGACATGATCACCAGGACGCGTCGCAAGTTGGCCGCGACCGCTGACGAGTTCGCCCAACGGCCGGTGTGTTGGATGATTTGCGCCGATGTCTTCGGCTAGCGGCGCTTGCGCGACGCCAGCAGCGCCCGCCAAACCAGCCCAGTCGGTAATAGCTGTGATCCTGACCGCCCGGCCGGCTTCGGCTTCGATCCACAAATGCCGACGGAAGGTGGCGGATACCGGGATGGCAAGTCTGTTGCCGGACGGGAATTCTCGCAACTGACCCGTCCAGCCAAGCGTGACGAACTCGGGGTCGATGCTCGCCTCGAGCGTGGCAGCCCTCCCCTCGAACATCGCCGCGACACGCAAAAACTCGGCGATAACGGCATCGCGACCGATGTGCAGCCCCAGACCGTCCTCCATCTGGACACGGTGCAAAAGCAACGTCGCCACGGGTGCGGCATCGCCATTGCAAAACAGCGTATCGAGCGCGTCGGCGAGGCTCATGTCACCGCCAACGTCTGCCGCCAGACGGCAATTTCATCAAAGACCGTATATTCGCGAACGATGCGACCCCCGACCCGCCGCCAGTGTGTGACCCCCAGGATTACGACGTCGCGGCCCGAGGCTGCGCCATACAGGGAAGGACCATCGTGCTCGCCCGCCAGCGTCCAGCGGATCGCGATGTCATCACCGTCGGCAGGGTTGTCGCTGGCAGGTTGGACAGCAATATGGTCGATGACTGCGCGGGCGCCGCCGAAGCTGCCCAACAGCGCTGCCCACCAACCGATGATTTCGCCATGGCCGAACAATCGGCGGCCGGCAGGCGCATGCAATGCTGCGTTGGCAGCATAGACCTCGCGGGCCAGACCGAGGCGCCGATGGTTGACCATGCCATCGAAGAACCATGCGACAAAGCCATGCGGATCCACAGGTGGCGCAGCATCAGGAAACGGCGTCACTTCGGCGTCGCGGACCCGTATGAACTCGCTCGCCCACCATCGCGCGGCCGCACTGTCCGGCGTGTCGAAGGCGGCTTGCGTACGTGCAATGTCCGATGGCCGCAAACCCAGTTGCAGCGCGATATGGCTGTTGTCACGGACCAGCCATTCCTCGACGATCAGGTTTTCACGGCACAGGCAATCAGCGATGGTGAGGAACTGTACGGTGCG
>JAAFIT010000169.1 GCA_013298745.1 Sphingomonadales bacterium | reverse complement strand
TCGTCCGCGATTTCTTCGTCCCGCCCAGCTCAAAGTCGATCCGTCTTCGACATTCACCACCAACGCCTTCAGGTCTTTGCGCATTGTAATACTGCCGCTGCCGCAGCCCAAAAAATAACGCGTGTGACCCAAAACTGCGAATCGATAAAGTTAATGGGAAAACACCCATGGTTCAATTCAACTGTCGATTCCTTCTCTGGCGTGATGAGAGATGTTGGCAACGTCCGAACGGGCCGCATAAAGCTATCTTGCACAGCAGCGGTGGTTTATTAGAATCGTGATGAAGCGAGGGACACAAATGAGCTTGGGCAGTTTTATCTCGAAGCAGTTCGTCGATGTCATCGACTGGACCGACGAGCCCGGTGTGCTGGCGCTTCGCTATCCGGTGGCTGATCGCGAGATCCAGCGTGGATCGCAGCTGACGGTGCGCGAGGGGCAGCGGGCAGTGTTTGTCACCGAAGGCCATTTTGCCGACAATTTCGGCCCGGGCCAGCACACGCTCGATACGTCGACACTGCCGGTACTGACCGCGCTCGAAAACTGGGACAAGGGCTTTACGGCGCCGTTCAAATCGGATGTCTATTTCTTCTCGCTGCGCCAGCAGGTCGATTGCAAATGGGGCACCACCCAGCCAATAACCCTGCGTGACAAGGATTTCGGCACGCTGCGCCTACGCGCCTTTGGCCGCTACAGCTTTGCCATAGCCGATGTCGAAACCTTCTGGGACACGCTTGTCGGCGCGCTGGAACGCTTTACCGTTGAAGATATCGAGCCGCAGTTGCGGGCGATGGTGCTGACCGAGCTTGCTTCAACGCTTGGCGGCGGCGGGACGGCGTTTCTCGACATGGCGGCGAACCAAAAGCTGCTGTCTGATAGCTTGAAGACGGCGCTTGGGCCGGGCTTTGCGGCGCTCGGGCTCGAATTGAGCGGTTTTCAGGTTGAAAGCTTGTCGCTGCCCGACGAAGTGCAGGCGGCCATCGACAAAGCCAGCGCCATGCGCGCGATGGGTGATGTTGACCAATATGCCCGGTTCCAGGCCGCCGACGGCATTTTGATCGCCGCCGCCAACCCGGGCGGGGTCGCCGGCATTGGTGCCAGTGCTGCGGCCGGCATGGCGATTGGTGCGGCGATGGGGGTCGGCCAACCGGGAGCGGCAGTCCCCGGCGCGTCTGCCGAGGATCCGTTCGCGCTGATCGCCAAGCTGCACGCGCTGTTGACGGCTGGTGCGCTAACCCAGGCGGAATTCGACGCCAAGAAGGCGGCGCTGCTCGCCAAGATCGGCTGAGCCGATGCAACCGGCAGCGTGCCCCAGTTGCGGGGCGCCAATCAGCTTTCGCAGCCGAGTGCTGCCGGTTGTGGTCTGTGACTTTTGTCGCAGCAGCGTGCTGCGCCGGGACGACGGCCTAACGCTTGCCGGCGTGTCGGCAAGGGTGCCGGAAACACTGACGCCGCTGCAACTGGGCACCACTGGGCGCTTTGAGAACCGGGCGTTCGAACTGATCGGCCGGGTTAGTTGGCGATGGCGCGACACCGCCGGGCTAGTTGGCGGCCAATGGACCGAATGGCAGGCGCTGTTTGCCGATGGGAGCACCGGCTGGCTCGCCGAAGCCATGGGCCGCCTTGCCATGTTCCGGGCGCTGGAGCCGCTGCCGAGCCACCCGATCGTGGCGGCTCTTGTCGCCGGCGATGCCATTGAGCCGGGTACGGTGGTGATCATCGCCGACACCGGCTTTCACATAAAGGACGCCCGCGCAGCCAGCGCCATCGGCAGCGACGGCGAACTGCCTTTTGCGGCACCCGCCGGCGAGACAATGTTCAATATTGACCTTGCAAGTACCGACGGCCACGTCGCAAGCCTGCAGAAGCACGGGCGGGATGTTACCGCCTGGATCGGTCGCGCCGTCACGTTGCGGGCGCTGGAACCAAAGCGCATGCGCCGGCTCGACGGCTGGCAGATGCCCGGATGGGCGGCTTGACCGGGCCGCAGCTGCGTAGTCTCGCCTGCCCTAACTGCGGGGCGCCGGTCAGTGTGCGCGCGGTCGGCATCACGCTAACCGTCGTCTGTGGCAATTGCGGGAGCAGCCTCGATGCCACCGACCCTGATCTTGCCATTTTGAAGCAGAGCTTCGCTGCCGGATCGCGGGCGCGGATTCCGTTGGGGACGCGGGGCAGGCTGGCCGGCGTTGAATGGGAAGCCATCGGCTATTTGGAACGCAGCGGTGGTGGCGGGCAATGGGATGAAACGCTGCTGTTCAACCCCTGGGCCGGGTACAGGTTTCTGATCCATGCCGAAGGCGAATGGCGATTAGGCGCAGCGCTCGACAAGCTGCCTTCGAATGATGGCCGCGACCTCATCCTTGACGGAGAGCGCTTCCGGATCCGCGGGGGCTATGACGCGACGGTCGATTTCGTCGTTGGTGAATTCTACTGGCGCGTCGCGGTTGGTGAGACGGTCTCGGTGATCGAATATGCCCACGCGTCCGGCGCCACGCTGTCGCGTGAAGCCAACGGCAGCGAAGTCAGCTGGACCCGGCTTGAACTGCAGGGCGATGGCGTTGTCGAAAGCGCTTTCGGGCTGGAACCGCCGCCCGCAGACGAACCGGCCAGTCAGTTCGGCCAGCGTCGGGCGCCTCTAGAAACCAGTCTGATCGCGCTGGTCGCGACCGTGCTGCTGCTGTTCATTTCGGTTTTGGGCCCATCTGAAAAGCGGCTGTTGGAAGTCCAGTTGATGGCCGTGCCCGACGGGCCGGTGTTGACCGAGACACTGGGTGTCGTGCCCATCAACCGCCACCGTAGCATCGTCGCGGTGACGAGTTGGGCCAATCTCGAAAATGCCTGGGTCGATCTCGATTTTGCGCTGGTTAACCGCGCCACTCAGGAACGGTTCGAAGCCTATGCCATTGCCGAGCGTTACACCGGCCACGATTCGGACGGTTACTGGAGCGAAGGCGACACCGCTCCCACCGTACATTTTGCCAGCCTGCCGCGCGGCACTTATGACCTTATCGTCGAAGCTAGTGCCCATCTCTGGCCGGCGCGGGGCTATTGGGACTCACCTCCGGACCTTGCCGCGACGCCGATCCGCGTCACCGTCGCCGCCAGCAGCAATGCCCAAGTACCCGGCAATCTGTTGCTTGCACTTGTGTTGATCTGGGCGCTGCCGACACTGCAATGGCTGTTCTATTTCAACACCGGTGACAACTGATGCTGCGCCGGTTCCGCTGGTTCATCGCCTGGGTGGGGTTGATCGTTATCTTGTTCGCCATCAGCATCTTTGCTGCGTGGTCACCTTTCGCTGAAGGGCGGAGCGGCGGTAGCGGCGGTGTCTATGTCCGCAGCGGCGGCGGACCAAACCATAAATAAGGGGAAAGCAAATGCTACCGGCCACAGTCTTTGCATCGACAATCGTCTACGCGCTGCTCGGCATCGCCATCTTCGTCATCGGCTTCAGGCTGTGGGACCGGATGACGCCTGTAGATGTTTGGAAGGAAATTGCCGAAAAGCACAATATCGCGCTGGCGGTGCTGGCTGGCGCAATTGCCATCGCGCTGGCGATCATCATCGGCAGCGCCATTCATGGCTGATCCGGCGGCCGATGCCGACCCTCTGGGGCGCATCGGCCCGGTCCTGTTGTTTTCGGCTTTTGTCGTTGCGACCTGCGGCCTGGTCTATGAACTGCTCGCCGGCACGCTTGCGAGCTATCTTCTTGGTGATAGCGTCACCCAGTTTTCGACCGTCATCGGTACTTATCTGTTCGCGATGGGCATGGGGGCCTGGCTGTCGCGCGGCGTGAAGCGGGATGAACTCGCGGTATTCATCCGAGTCGAGATCCTGATCGCAGGCATAGGCGGCGCGTCAGCAGCGCTGTTGTTCCTGCTGTTCGACCGGGTCAGCGACTTCCGGCTCCCCCTATATGGCACCGTGCTAGTCATCGGCACACTGGTCGGGCTAGAAGTGCCGCTGCTGATGCGGCTGTTGAAGGACAAGCTAGAATTCGGCGATCTGGTGTCGAAGGTGCTGACCTTCGACTACATCGGCGCGCTCGCCGCCTCACTGCTCTTTCCGCTAGTGCTTGTGCCCCATCTCGGGTTGATCCGCACGGGACTGGTGTTCGGGCTGGCCAATGTTGCGGTAGCCCTCGGCCTGTTGCTGAAGCTTCCAAGCCGGCAGGGGTTACGGCGCGAAATGGTCGCGGCCTTACTGGTGGCCGCGCTGCTGGTGGCCGCGCTGATCGGGGCGGAACGGCTGCAACGGCTGGCGGAAGTCGCCTCCTATCAGGCGCCAGTTATCTATGCCGATGCCACCCCTTATCAACGCATCGTACTGACCAAGGCCGGCAGTGACCTGCGCCTGTATCTGAACGGCAATCTTCAGTTTTCGTCACTCGATGAATATCGCTATCACGAGGCGCTAGTGCATCCGGCACTGGGCCGGGTGGCGCGGCCAGCACAAGTGCTGGTGCTCGGTGGTGGCGATGGCCTGGCGCTGCGCGAGATACTGAAACACCCAGGGGTGGAGGCGGTGACGCTGGTCGATCTCGATCCGGCGATGACGCGCCTGTTCGGCCGCAATGCCATGCTGACCCCGCTTAACCGCGGCGCGTTGACCGACCCTCGGGTGACGGTCATCAATGCAGATGCCTTTGTCTGGCTGCGCGCTAACCGCCGGCGTTTTAATGCGATCATCGTCGATCTACCTGACCCGACCAGCTTTTCGATCGGCAAGCTTTACACCGTCAGCCTATATCACGAGCTGGCCCGGGCTCTCGCTACCGATGGCGTCGCGGTGGTACAGAGCACCTCGCCGCTGGTGGCGCCCAAGGCCTATTGGACGGTGGCAACGACGCTGGAAGCTGCAGGACTGCACACCCGACCCTATCATGCCCATGTGCCTAGCTTTGGCGAATGGGGCTTTGTGCTGGCGGCGCATCGGCCAATTGCCGACCCGGTGCGGTTGCCGCCGGACCTGCACTTCCTCAATGCCCGCACTGCGCAAGTGATGTTCGATTTTCCGCCTGACATGGCGCGGAGGCCTACCGAGGTGAACCGACTCGACAACCAGGCGCTGGTCCGCACTTTCGATGCCGAATGGGCTCAGGTCGAGGGGTGACGACTGCCGGCCCCACCCGTCGCGGCGTCATCGGTACAGCCGTGCTTTCCGGCGTGTTCGGCGGTTGTAGCGTCGGCAGTGCCTCTATGCCAGGCAGTCTGGGTGGTGCCGACATGGCGCGCGGGCATCTGCTGCGCCAGCCATTTGGCAGCGATCCCCCGGCTCAAACCCGACGCACTGGCATCGCCATCATCGGCGGTGGCATCGCTGGGATGGCGGCGGCCTGGACGTTGGCCGAAGCGGGTTACCGCGACTTCCGGCTGCTCGAGCTTGAGGACCACAGCGGCGGCAATGCCCGGTCGGGGCGGAACGCCGTCACCGCTTATCCGCTTGGAGCCCATTATCTACCAATCCCTAATGCTGAGGCGGTTGGGGTCCGTCATTTGCTTGACCGGCTGGGTATCATCACTGGCTGGCAGGGTGGCAAGCCAGTGTTCGATCCCTATCAAATTGTAGCCGACCCCGATGAACGCCTGTTGCGGCTAGGCCGCTGGCAGGAGGGACTGGTGCCCACCGTGGCGCTCTCTGCCGACAGCAGGGACCAGATCGAGCGGTTTTTCGCTGCCATGGCGGATTTTCGAGCTGCGCGCGGCCGCGATGACCGACCGGCCTTTGCAATCCCGATGGAATTGAGTTCACGCGACCCTGAGCTGCTGGCGCTGGATACCCAGAGCATGGCAGACTGGCTGAAGGCCCAAGGCTATACCAGTCCCGAACTGCTTGCCCATGTCCGCTACGCCTGTCGTGACGAATATGGCACCGAGCCGGCTCAGGTTTCGGCCTGGACCGGCATTCATTATTTCGCTGGACGGCGTGGGGACGCAGTGGGCGATGGCGATCAGCTGCTGACATGGCCCGGCGGCAACGGTCATCTTGCCAGT
>JAAFIT010000168.1 GCA_013298745.1 Sphingomonadales bacterium | reverse complement strand
CGGCGTCGGTCCAGCGAAACACGCCGGGTCCAGCGCCGGTCACCGCGACGCGCACGCCATCGGCGAAACGCGCGACGAAGACCCCGACGATGGCATAGCGCGACGCCGGATGCCGAAACTTGGCATAGGCGGCGGCCTGCGGCACGCGGAAGCCGACGCGGGTGACGATTTCACCCTCGGCAAGCGCGGTGGTGAACATGCCCTGGAAATAATCATCGGCGGCATGGGCACCGCGATCGGTTTCCACCACCGCATCGAGCGCCAGCACCGCCGCCGGATAATCCGCCGCCGGATCATTGTTGGCGATGACACCACCCAGCGTGCCGCGATTGCGCACCTGCTGGTCCCCAATGGCGCCGGCCAGCTTCGCCAGCGCCGGGATTGCGCCAGCGTCGGCGGCCACAGCAGCATGTGTGGTCAGCGCGCCGACCCACAGCCGGTCACCGTCGCGCGTCACCCCGGCAAGGCCTGGGATGGCGGCGAGATCGACGATCGTATCGGGCATGCGCAGCCGCGACTTGATGGCGGGCAGCAGCGTGTGACCGCCGGCGATGAACGCCGCTTCGCCGCCGCCGGCAAAGGCGCTGGCGGCTTCGGCAAGGGTTTGTGGCCGGGCGTAGGCGAAATCACGCATGAGCGGCTCCCATTGCCTTCGCGCCGGCCTCGATCGCCTTCACGATGTTCATGTAACCGGTGCAGCGGCAAAGATTGCCTTCCAGATCATGCGCGATGGTTTCGGCCGACACATTCGGCCCGTGGCGGCGAACGATCTCGATTCCCGCCATCACCATCCCCGGCGTGCAGAAGCCGCATTGCAGCCCATGATTCTCGCGGAACGCCGCCTGCATCGGGTGCAGCGTGTCGCCCCCCGAAGAATCCTTGGATGCCAGCCCCTCGATGGTGGTGATGCTGGCGCCATCGGCCTGGACGGCGAGGATCGTGCAGCTTTTCACCGCCTTGCCGTCGATCAGCACATTGCAGGCGCCGCACTGGCTGGTGTCGCAACCGATATGCGTGCCGGTGAGGCCGAGATCATCGCGCAGCAGTTCGACAAGCAGCGTTGCCGGCGCGACATCGCGCGTCTGGCTCGCGCCGTTGATGGTCAATCGCGTCTGCATGTCTCTCCCCCGGGAATCGCTTTGGCGCAGCTTAGCGACGATGCGGCCGCTTCACTAGCCGCCCATCATCGCCTTCAAGCCCGCCGCCTGTTCGGCAACGCAGCGGGCGCCAAGATCGGTCGCCTTGACGTGCGCCCACCAGGCGGCAAGGCCGGGCTGGCCTGCCACCAGCGCGTCGGTCTTCATGCCGCGCGCAAAGGCATCGAAGAAGAAGAACAACGGGATCAGTGCCGCATCGGCCAGGGTGAAGCTGTCGCCCACGGCAAACGCATCGCTGGCTTTGCGGAAATGCGCGATGAAGCCCAGCCCTTCGGCGAGGCCGGCCATTGCCGGCGCCACGCCTTCAGGGTTGTCGCGGCCGCGGAACAGCGCGCCGAGGTGCGGGACGATGTTGAGATCGGCGAGGCGGATGATCAGCCGCACCCGTGCCGCTTCCTGCGCGTCCTCCGGAAGCAGTTTCGGCCCAGGCAACACCGCATCGAGATATTCGGCGATCACCTGGCTTTCGGGCAGCGCGAAATCGCCATCGACGAGCAGCGGCATCTTCGCCATCGGCGTCATGGCGCGATAGGCATCGGACTTGATGCCGGCTTCATAGCTTTCGGGCGAAATATCGAGGCCCTTGGCGCGCGCTGCCAGCACCGGGCGCATGACAAAGGGCGACAGCGCGCCGCCGTAGATGTGGATGGTCATGGTCTTCGTTCCCCCGAAATGCGTGTCGTCAGTCAATCAAGCCAAGCGCCGTCTTGTAGGTTTCGAGCAGCGCTTCGGCCTCGGCGCGGGCGCTGGCTTCCATCTTGCGCAGCCGCACGATGGCCTTCATCGTCTTGGTGTCGAAACCCGTCCCCTTGGCTTCGGCATAGACATCCTTGATGTCGTCGGCGATGCCCTTCTTTTCTTCTTCCAGCGTCTCGATGCGCTCGATGAACAGCCGGAGTTGCTCGGCGGAGGCGTTCTCGTTCATGAATCAATCCTGTCTGTGGTGCCGATCACTGCCGGCCCCGATGGCGTCGCGGTTCTGGACGCAGCGCCCCCGGAATTCAAGCGCCCGCCGCTGCCATTCGGCGAATTCCGCGGCTTGAGCCAGCCACGCGCGCGGACCTCGGGGAGGAAGCTTTCGCTCACCGGCACAGAGTCGCCGCTCGCCAGCAGCAGCCGCCAGCGCCGCCCATCGCGAACAGCACCTGCCACCGCCGATGCCGCCACCCAGCTGCCACGATGCACCTGTAGACCATCGACGCCCGCCAGTTCGCGCACCGCATCGCCGAAGCGATATAGCACCAGCGGCGTGCGCCCGTCCGTCAGCCACAGCCGCAGATAATGGTCCTCGGCGACGATCGCGCCGATGTCCGCCAGGCTGGCGATATTGGCGCGGAGCGCCAGCCCGCTGGCTGGTGGCATGACGGGCGCCGCGTCGGATACCTCTGGCGGCGCTGCGGCCACTGGCGCCACCGCCGGGCGATAGGCCACCGCGATCGCCGCGCCGATGCCGAGTGAGATCAGCAGCGACATGGTGAACAGCGGCGCCCAGGGAATCCGTGTCGTCTGGCCGATCAGGCGATAGGCAAGGTTGATCTCGAACGGCAGCGTCAGGTTGAGCAGTATCGCGCCGCTCACCACCACCAGCGCGCTCGCCTGCCAGCTGTCACCGGCACGGGCGCCGATGCGCGCCACCCAGACCTGCCATTTGATCATGTTGAGGCCGATCAGCAGCGACCAGAACAGCAGCCGCGAACCGAACGGCAATCCGGCGGTATGGAACGGCCCGGCCAGCACCGCGATCAGAATCACGACCATGGTGATCACCAGGCGCGGACTCGTGGCGATCTGCCGAACCGATTTCACGAAGCGTCAATCCTGCACTGTGCCGAACCGGCGAAGTCATGCGCAGGCTAGACGAAATCGCGCTTGAGACAAGGCGGCCACCCCCGACAAAAGCGTCGCATTCACACCCCGCAACCTCAGGAGCCGCCGATGTTCGAAAACCTCTCCCCGATGCTCTGGATCCATTTTGTCGCCGTCACGACGGCGCTCGGCATCGGCGTCTGGCAACTCGCCACCCCCAAGGGCGGCGCCAACCACCGCCGCGCCGGCTGGCTCTATGTCGTCGCCATGCTGCTCGGCAATTTCGGCGCGCTGAACAGCTACCGCCTCGGCGTCAATCTCTTCCACTTCTTCGCCATCGTCAGCCTCGTCTCGCTGTTCCTTGGCCTCCGCGCGATGCGCCGCTGGCGCGCCACCGGCGCCCCCGAATTGCTGCGCAAGCATCGCATAAACATGGGCTACAGCTATCTGGGGCTGGTGATGGCCGGCGTCTCGCAATTCGCCACCAATCCGCGCTTCGGCCTGGCGCCGGAAATGGGCCCGCTGGCGTTCTGGGGCAGCTTCGCCGTCGTCAACATCATCATGTACGCGGCCGGCAGCTGGCTGATCTTCCGCGACGCCGGGCCGGCGACGCCGGCGCGCGCCGCCTGATTGAGGCACCCGCTCCCTCCCCCCTGCGGGGAGGGAAATTACAGCCCGGCCGCCTTGTTGCGCTCCAGCGATCCCGCCATCCGCGCCAGTTGCTTCGGCGTTGCCTCGGCCTGATGCAACTTCTTCCAGTCGGCCTGTTGCATGCCATAGACATGGGTCCGCGCGTCGGCATGCTCAAGCGGTACCCCGGCCTCGGCGGCGGCTTCGTGGAGCCAGTCGCCGAGGCAATTGCGGCAAAAGCCGCCAACCCCCATCAGATCGATATTCTGCACATCGGTGCGCGCCTGCAGCAGAGCGACCAGCCGGCGAAAGGCGGCCGCCTCGATGCGGTCGCGGGTCGCGTCATCGGCAAACAGATCGGGCATGTGCTTCTCCAATGGCAAAGATGTCGCAGGGCGGCTATTGGGGCGCTCCGCCGACCAAAACGACGAGGACTATCCCCCGATGAGCCGACATCTCGAACCGCGTGCCCGGCACGTCAAGGTGCTGGCGACTTTGGGGCCTGCGTCGAACACCGAAGCCACCATTTCGGCGCTGCTCACCGCCGGCGCCGATGCGTTTCGCATCAACATGAGCCATGGCACCCAGCCTGAAAAGGCGGCGCTGATCGCGGCGATTCGCGCTGTTGAGAAAAGCGCCGGCAAGCCGCTAGCGATTCTTGCCGACTTGCAGGGGCCAAAACTGCGCGTCGGCCGCTTTGCCGGCGGCGGGGTGGTTCTCGAAAATGGTGCCGCCTTCCGGCTCGATTCCAATCCTGCGCCCGGCGATGCGACGCGCGCCTGCCTGCCGCATCCCGAACTGTTCGCAGCGCTCACCACCGGCGCGCGGCTGCTCGTCGACGATGGCAAGCTGGTGCTGCGCGTCAAGGCGGTGGATGCAACGACGATCGATTGCACCGTCGAAGTCGGCGGCCGGATTTCCGACAACAAGGGGGTCAACGTTCCCGATGTCGTGGTGCCATTGCCGGCGTTGACGGTGAAGGACCGCCAGGATCTCACCTTCGCGCTCGAACAGGGCGTCGACTGGGTGGCGCTGTCGTTCGTGCAGCGCCCCGAGGATGTCGCCGAAGCCCGCGCGCTGATCGGCGGCAAGGCGGCACTGCTCGCCAAGATCGAAAAGCCCGCGGCGCTCGAGCGGCTCGAGGAAATCCTCGAGCTTGCCGACGCCGTGATGGTGGCGCGCGGTGATTTGGGCGTCGAGCTGCCGCCGCAACAGGTGCCGCCGGCGCAAAAGCGTATCGTCGCCATGGCGCGCGCTTTGGGCAAGCCGGTGGTAGTCGCGACGCAAATGCTCGAATCGATGATCGTCAGCCCGTCGCCGACCCGCGCCGAAGTGTCGGACGTGGCGACGGCCATCTACGACGGCGCCGACGCCGTGATGCTGTCAGCCGAAAGCGCCGCCGGCAAGTTCCCGGTCGAAGCCGTGGCGATGATGGACGCCATCGCCCGCGAAGTGGAGGCCGATCCCGGTTATTTCGACCGGGTGCATTTCAGCGACACCGGCAGCGGCGCCACCACCGCCGACGCGATGACCGCGGCCGCCGCCTCGATCAGCCGCACCGTCAAAGCGCGCGCCATCGTCTGCTTCACCGTTTCGGGATCGACGGCACGGCGTGCCGCCCGCGAACGCGCCGCGCTGCCGGTGCTGTGCCTGACGCCGCGCACCGCAACCGCCCGCCGCATGGGGCTGGTCTGGGGCGTCCATGCCGTCGTCACCCGCGATGTCACCGGCTTTGAAGAAATGGTCGAAAAGGCCAAGCGCATGGCGCTGCGCACCCGCATCGCCGGCGCCGGCGACCCGCTGGTGCTGATCGCCGGGGTGCCGTTCTCGACGCCCGGCACCACCAATGTCGTCCATGTCGTGCGGCTTACGGGGCAGGAATTGACCGCCTATCAGCCCTGACTGTCAGACGATTAAGGGCCTCCGGCGGCTGGGGCCATCGGCCCCAGCCCCCAATTTTGGATGGACCCGGGTAAAAAACGATCGCAGCAATGCCTGATCAATCGGGGTCTGGGGCCAATGGCCCCAGCCGCCGGAGGCGCGTGAAACGGCAAGGCTCAGGCTGCCAGCAGCCCTTCCGCCACCAGCCGCTGCCGCAGCCGCGCGACGCCGGTGAAGTGATGGCCCGGAAAGCCCTGGGCTTCGCCGGCGCGGACATTTTCGATGCGGTCGTCGACGAACAGTCCCTCGCCGTCGTCCAGCGCGAAGCGGCGGCGCGCCAACCGGTAAATTTCGGCCTCCGGCTTCCACAGCTTTTCGGCGCCTGAGACGACGACATCGCGGAACCGATCGAAAATCGGCGCGGTGGGGCGGAACATCGCCCAGAATTCATCCGAAAAATTGGTGATGGCGAACAGCGGTATGCCGGCGTCATCAAGCTCGGCGACCAGTTCGTGC
>JAAFIT010000167.1 GCA_013298745.1 Sphingomonadales bacterium | reverse complement strand
TTGTGGTGCAGCCAGACCCGAATCGGGGGGCAAGCACGCGCGACGCGGCTTCGATCCGCCGCAAAGCCGAAGGATGCAGTGCAAATATCGCGCTGTCGAGAGTGGTGCGCGCTTTTACTTCGACAAACACCAAAGAGTCGCGGTGCCGGGCAACAATATCAATCTCGCCGGCACGTGTTCGCACGCGCCGCGCCAATATTCGATAACCTTTGGCAACCAAAAACCAGGCGGCGACTGTTTCGGCGCGGCGGCCCTTGCGGTCGCGGCGGCGTCGCTCGGCCGAATCAGGCGCCGGCATCGGCCTTCAATTCAAGCGCTCGGGCATAAACATCACTGCGTGGCAGCCCGAGCGCGCTGCTGACCTCAGCGACGGCGCTTTTGAGGCTGGTGCGGGAGAGGGCCGTACGCAGCGCCTCGTCGAGCGTTTCGGCGTCGGGTGGCGGCGCCTCGCCCGGCGGCGCGATGGTGATGACGATCTCGCCACGCGGTGCCGCTTCGGCATAACGCGCAGCAAGGTCCGAGAGCGTCCCGGTCACACATTCTTCAAAGCGTTTGCTGATTTCGCGCGCCACGGCTGCCTCGCGGTTGCCCATCCCGGCCGCGAGCGCTGCCAGCGATGCGGCAAGCCGCGGGCCCGATTCATACAGCACAAGTGTCGCCCGGATACTGGCGAGTTCGGCTATGGCGGTCGTGCGCGCGCCGGCCTTGGCGGGCAGGAACCCGGCAAACAGGAAGCGATCGGTGGGCAGCCCCGAAAGCGTCAGCGCCGCGATAGCGGCACAGGGGCCAGGCAAGGTGACGATATTGACGCCTGCCGCCCGGGCATCGCGCACCAGCTTGAAGCCGGGATCGGAAATCAACGGCGTGCCGGCATCCGATGTCAGCGCCACCGGTTCCACCAGCGCCCGGGCGATCAGGCCGCGGCGCACGCTGTCGTCGCTATGATCATGATAAGCCAGCATCGGCACGCGCACGCCGAGGTGATGGAGCAATTTGGCCGTCACCCGCGTATCTTCGGCGGCAATCACGGCAGCCCGTGCCAGAGTTGCGGCAGCCCGCGGGCTGAGGTCGCCAAGATTGCCGATAGGCGTCGCAACGATATAAAGCCCCGGCGTAAGGCCTGCTGATTCGAAGTAAGGGCCGGGAGGATTCACATGATTACCCTGAACGCGGAAACGCCGCGCTGGCAAGCGCCGCGCTTCGGCTCTGTTGCGGCAACGGGACTGCTGCTGCTCGTCGCTGCCTGTGCCGGACCGCAAAAAGCGGTCGTGGCGCCGCCGCCGCCGCCGCCACCGCCGCCGGTCGAGGCCAAGCCGCAGGCGTTGCCACAAGCCGAACAGAACCGCGTCGCGCTGCTGGTGCCGTTGACCGGGGCGAACGCGCCGGTCGGCCAGTCGATCGCCAATGCCGCGAACATGGCGTTGCTCGATGCGGGAGACAAGCGCGTCAACCTGCGGGTCTATGATACCGCCGCCGGCGCCGGTGCCGCCGCCACCAGGGCGCTGTCCGAAGGCGCCGGGCTGGTGCTCGGGCCGCTGCTCGCCGGCGATATCGGCGCGGTTCAGGCTGTCGCCGCACCCAAGAATGTGCCGGTGATCAGCTTCTCCAATGATTCGAGCCTCGCCGGCGGCAGTGTTTACATCCTCGGCTTTCAGCCCGGCCAGTCGATCGCCCGCACCGTCAGCTATGCCCGCAGCCGTGGCATCGAACGCTTTGCCGCTCTCGTGCCGGCCGGCGTCTATGGCCAGCGCGCCTCGAGCGCCTTTGTCCGCGCCGTCGAGGCCGCCGGCGGGCGTTCGACCGCGGTGGTCAGCTATCCGCGCGACCCGGCCAAGATGGTCGCGGCGGCGCGCAGCGTCACCGCCTA
Organism: Sphingomonadales bacterium; assembly: GCA_013298745.1. Lineage (GTDB taxonomy): Bacteria > Pseudomonadota > Alphaproteobacteria > Sphingomonadales > Sphingomonadaceae > Sandarakinorhabdus. The sequence continues at coordinate 4,134 of JAAFIT010000167.1, read as the reverse complement.
TGATACGCGCTCCAAGACGGCCAAGCCGACGATCCGGCCCGATGGCACGGTGGCCGCGGCGGTGCCGGCGCCGGTGCCGTTCCAGGCCTTGTTGATCGCCGATGCCGGCAGCGTCGCCGCGCAGTTCATGCCGGTGCTCGTCAAACTCGGCGTTGCGCCGGGGTCGGCGGCAATCCTCGGCACTGAATTGTGGAACAATGAACCGGCGCTGGCCAATGTTCCGACGCTGCGCGGCGCGCTGTTCTCCTCGGTTTCGGACGAGCGCTTCCGCAAATTGTCGGAGCGCTACAAGACCAAATTCGGCAGCAATCCGTCGCGGTTGGCGAGCTTTGGCTATGATTCGGTGCTGCTGGTCAACAGCCTCGCCGGCAACTGGCCGCTCGGCGCGCCGTTCCCGGTAGCCGCGCTGTCGAGCCGCGATGGCTTCGCCGGCATCGATGGCGCCTTCCGCTTCACGCCATCGAACATCGCCGAGCGCGGCCTGGAAGTGCAGCAGATCGGCAGTGGCACGATTTCGGTGGTGTCACCGGCGCCGAAGAGCTTCGGGAACTAGGGCGCGCGCGCTCTGAATAGCCCGTCACCCCCGCGAAGGCGGGGGCCCATCGCGACAGTGTTCAGGTGATGGGCCCCCGCCTGCGCGGGGGTGACGGTTGGATTGTGGTGCTCGGCGCCTAAGCAGCGATCTCTTTCAGCACGGTATCGACAAACGGTTGCCCGGCCAGTGTCAGCCGCAGCCCCAACGCATCGTGTTCGAGCAGGCCCTGATCGACCAGTCGTGCCACACGATTGGGCCGCAGGATGCTTTCCAGCGCCACGCCGGTGCGGGCCCGAAACCGCGCTGCATCGATTCCGGTCCCCAGCCGCAGCCCCATCACCAGCGCTTCGGTGGCGCGTTCGGTGGATGTGAGCGCCGTTTCGCTGAAGCCGCCGCCGGATTCCAGCGCCGCCAGCCAGCTTTCGGGCTTTTTCAACCGTTCGGTGGCGATGCCGGACCGCCGGCCATGGGCGCCGGGGCCGATGCCGGCGTAGTCGCCGTAGGTCCAGTAGGCGAGATTGTGGCGGCTTTCGCTGCCCAAGCGCGCGTGATTGGAGACTTCATACGCCGGAATTCCCGCCGCGGCGGTCATCATACGGGTCAGATCGAACAGATCGGCGGAGGTTTCGGCATCAGGAAGCGTCAGTTTTCCCTGCTTGTGGAGCGCTGTGAAGCGTGTTCCGGGCTCCAGAGTGAGCTGATAGAGCGACAAATGGTCGGTGCCAAAGGCCAAAGCCCGCGCCAATTCGGCCTGCCAACTGGCGATCGTCATGCCCGGACGGTCATAAATCAGGTCAAAACTCACCCGATCGAAGTGGTTTTGCGCGGTTTCGAGCGCCGCCAGCCCCTGTGCCAGGTCGTGCGGACGGCCAAGAACCTTCAGATCGGCATCGTTCAGCGCCTGCAAACCGAGGCTCAAACGGTTGATTCCGGCCGCTGCAAAGCCGGCAAAGCGCGCCGATTCAACCGATGACGGGTTGGCTTCGAGCGTGATTTCGATGTTTTCGAGCGGTTGCCAGTGCCGGCAAGCCGCTTCGATGATCGCCGCAACCGTCGCTGGTGGCATCAGACTGGGGGTGCCGCCGCCGAAAAAGATACTGGCAAGGCGGCGGCCAGGCAGCTTTTGCGCCTCGATGGCGAGGTCCTTGAGCAGTGCGACGCACCAAATTGCATCGTCAACCGATGCCCGGACATGGCTGTTGAAGTCACAATAGGGGCATTTGGTGACGCAGAACGGCCAGTGAACGTAGAGTGCGAGCGGCTCTTCGCTCATTTCCGCGGCGGCAACAGTGGCAAAAGCTGGCGAAACGCCCGCGCCCGGTGGTTGTCGGCTTCCTTTTCGTCGCGTGAAATCTCGCCGAAGGTGCGCGATTTGCCGTCCATCACGAACATCGGATCATAGCCGAAGCCGTTTTCGCCGCGCGGCGGCCACACCAGCCGGCCATCGCAGCGGCCTTCGACGCTTTCGACATGCCCATCGGGCCAGGCGAGCGTCAGCGCGCAGACGAAATGCGCGCCGCGCGAGCCCGAATCGCCCATCGCGGTGTTCACTTTTGCCATCGCGGCGGCGAAATCCTTGGCAGCGCCCGCCCAGCGCGCCGAATAAATCCCTGGCGCACCGCCCAGAATATCGACGCAGAGGCCCGAATCATCGGCCAGCGCCGGCAAACCGCTGGCAGTGGCCGCCGCCAGCGCCTTCAATTCGGCGTTGGCGATGAAGGTATCGCCGGTTTCTTCGGGCTCCGGCAGGCCAAGACTGCCCGCCGAGACGACCTCCAGCCCATGCGGGCCGAGCAATTCGGCCAGTTCGACCACCTTGCCGGGGTTGTGCGTCGCCAGCACCAGCCGGCCGGGGGCAAGCACGCGCGCCATGGTCAGCGGCCCGTCGCCTTCAACTGGGCCGCGAACACCTCGTTGCAGCCGATGCGGGCGAGGCGCAGCAGGCGCAGCAGGGTCTCTTCATCGAACGGCGCGCCTTCGGCGGTGGCCTGAACCTCGACCATGCCGCCGGTGCTGGTCAGCACGAAATTGGCATCGGTACCGGCATCCGAATCCTCGATGTAATCGAGATCGAGCACCGGCTGGCCGTTATGGACGCCGCAGGAAATCGCCGCGACCTGCGTCGCCAGTGGGTCACCCGCGAGCGGGGTTTTCGCCATGATGCCATCGATGGCGAGGCGCAGCGCCACCCAGGCGCCGGAAATCGAGGCGGTGCGAGTGCCGCCATCGGCCTGGATGACGTCGCAATCCAGCGTGATCTGGCGTTCGCCGAGCAACGTCAGGTCGGTGACAGCGCGCAGCGAGCGCCCGATCAGCCGCTGGATTTCCTGGGTGCGGCCCGATTGCTTGCCCTTGGCGGCCTCGCGGCTGCCGCGGGTGTGGGTGGCACGGGGCAGCATGCCATATTCGGCCGTCACCCATCCCGATCCCTTGCCGCGCAACCATGGCGGCAGGCGATCTTCAACGCTCGCCGTTACCAGCACATGGGTGTTGCCGAACTTGACGAGGCACGAGCCTTCGGCATGGGCGGAAAAACCGGGGATCATCTCGATCGTCCGCATCTGATCGGGGGCGCGGCCGGAAGGGCGCATGGGCACAAGTCCTTTTTGGAAGTTGTCGGGTGGGTAGCGAACAATCTGCCGAGCGTCTATATTGTGCCCATGCAGTCTCCAACCGTCGCCGATCTGAATGACCGCGCGCGCGAGGTGTTCCGGCAAATTGTCGATGCCTATCTCGCCAGCGGTGCACCGGTCGGCTCGCGCACCCTGTCGAAACTCGGTGCGCTTGGCCTGTCGCCGGCCTCGATCCGCAACACCATGCAGGATCTGGAGGAACTCGGCCTGCTCGCCGCGCCGCATACCTCGGCCGGGCGGTTACCAACGCAACTGGGGCTGCGGATGTTCGTTGATGGCATGATGCAGGCCAGCGAACCTTCGGATGATGAACGCGCCGCTATTGAAGGCGGCGTTTCGCACGGCGCCGCGATTGAAGACGTGCTGGCGCGCACCACCGCCGTGCTTTCAGGCCTGTCGCAGTGCGCCGGGCTGGTGCTGGTGCCGCGCCGCGAGATGCTGATCCGCCAGGTCAGCTTCGTGCCGCTGTCACCGTCCCGCGCCCTTGTCGTCCTCGTCGGCGTCGATGGCAGCGTCGAAAATCGCGTTGTCGAGCTACCCGAAGGCGTGCCGACCGTGGCGCTGGAGGCGGCCGCCAATTACATCAACGCCCGGCTCGTAGGCCTGACCCTCGCCGAGGCGGGCGACCGCCTGGCGGCCGAAATCGCTGCCGATCGCGCCGCGCTCGATGCGATGACGGCGCAGGCAGTGGCGACGGGCCTTGCCGCCTGGTCCTCGGATGGCGCGGCGCGGCCGGTGCTGATCGTGCGGGGCCAGGCCAATCTCGTTGAATCCACCGTCGATCTCGAACGCGTCCGGCAATTGCTCGGCGATCTCGAGGACAAAGAAGAACTGATCCGCCTGCTCGAACTTGCCCGCGGCGCCGAAGCCACCAAGATTTTCATCGGCGCCGAATCGCAGCTTTTCTCGCTCTCGGGGTCGAGCGTCATTGCCGCGCCTTATCGCGGGCCCGGTGGTCGGGTGATC
>JAAFIT010000166.1 GCA_013298745.1 Sphingomonadales bacterium | reverse complement strand
GCTTTACAGCCTTTATGAATTCCACGTGGAGCGTTTGATCTGGCTGGATCACCTGCCGTCGTTCATTAAAATTGATCCTGAATTACTCGAAGTTTTGATGGACAATCAGGCGCGCGCTGGCACCGAAATCTATCGCGTCCGCGGCCCGTTTTCCGTGTCATTGTACTTCAGCGAATTCCTGACGATGGTGTTCCCTTTCTTCTTATATTATACGGTCAAGGAACGCCGGGTTGTTGCGTTTATCGCGCTGGCGGCGGCATCCATCGCCTGCGTCATTGTCATGTATTTGACAAATGCCCGGTCGGCAATTCTGGGCGCCCTCGTAGCGCTTGTTCTGATGCCGTTCTACATTGCCGTCCGTCGCCGCACGCAACATTCCCGGTCGATCGTGGGGACCGGCCTCATCATGGCCTATCCCATGATCGCGGCATTTGTGATGGCGCTCGTGCTGGTGTGGCCGCGGGCTCACAACATGATCATTGGCGGCGGCCAGCATCAGGCGAGCAGCGATGCGCGCATGGAGCAATGGCGCATGGGGGTGCCGAAATTGCTGAGCCATCCTCTGGGCTATGGCGTTGGACGCGGCAATGAGGCGCTTGGTTATTTCAATCTGGGCGGGAAGGGGACGGTCGATAGCTACTACCTGACCGTGATGCTCGATTCCGGCATCATCGCGTTGCCGCTGTTCCTGCTCACATTCCTGATCCCGGCTTGGCTCGGCTTCAAATATTATCGCAATTCGAAAACGCCCGAGCAGGAAATTCTGGCGCCATTATCGATCGGCGTCGTGAACTTCGTTATCGTTAAGGCGGTTCTGACATCCGAGGCCAATATCCCATTGGCCTTTGCCTTTGTCGGCTGCATTACCGGGCTGGTTTGGCAGCATTATCGCCTTCCCGATGCTGCTGGATCGCCAGTCATGCCAGACGGTCCAGTGGTCCGGGATAAAGCACTGCCTTTCCCGGCCGGTCGAGCGTTGCCGGCACAGAATGGTTCAGCGTCCGGCAGATATGCCTTGCCGACGGGGCGCTCGCGCGGATGAGTCGATCAGCGTATCGCGCCATACGCGCCATTTCGACGCGCTGGATGGACAATGACGCCTACGGGCACGTCAACAACACAGTCTACTATAGCTGGTTCGACACGGCCGTGAACGCCTGGTTGGTCGAAAACCGTCTGCTCGATATCCATCATGGCACGATGATCGGTCTCGTTGTCGAAACCGGGTGTCGCTACCACCGCTCTGTGGCGTTTCCCGAGACTGTTGAGGCTGGGTTGCGCATTGCCAAGGTTGGCAATTCCAGCGTTCGCTGGGAGGTCGGGATCTTCACCGCGAGCGAGGCAGCGCCCGCGGCTGAAGGGTTTTTCATCCATGTTTACGTCGATCGGACCACGCGCCGTCCGATGTCACTGCCTCCAAATTGGCGCACCGCTTTGTCCGACCTGATGTCCGACGCCAAGCTTCTCGAAGGCTGACACGCGGAATCCGAGCTTGGCGCTCGTGATGCTCCCCATGCCAGCCTGTTTTCATTGGCTGAAAGGCTCAGTCCGCCGGATGCGCACTATGCAACATTTCCCATGCCGACCGGCGCGTGAATGCCTTTGACACCCCCTCGCTTGCGACTGACGACGCCGACCAACCCGAAGCCAACAATGATCTGTATCCAGGTTGCCGTTTCGGGAACTCCAGCAACGGCGTTCAAGCCAAAGGCCTGCGCGGTGCTGAATGCTTCGAACATCGGCGAATCCTGCAGGTTCACAAGGCTGTCGAAGGCGTCGAATTCATTGGCCTCAAGATTGGGATCGGGCAAATCCGTAACTGTGTTGATGGGCAGAGCACCAATGCTGTTGTTGGCAATCGTGTTATTGCTGCCGCCAACGATATTCATCGATGTTCGCGACCGCGCGCCTGGCAATGTCGTCAGCACATTGTCGGTAAATCGGCTGTCGACGCAATTGTAGCAGGCGATGCCCTGGGGATAGCTTGTTGAAACGATATTGCTGACCATCGAGATCCGCAGGCCGCCACCTTTGTCGGGATCGAACGACGTAAAGCCTTGTGTGGCACCGGTGGCGGTGTTCTTGGCGATGGTGATGTCGGACTGCACGGGCGTGCCGGCGATGCTCCACAACTGGATGCAATCTGGATGAAACCCCAGTCCCGGGTTCGTATTGGAGCAGGTGTTGTACGAGGCAACGACGCGGTAGCTGCCGGCAATGTTCACACCATCGCTGGTCATACGGTCGAAGAGGTTGCTGGAAATCTTGAGATCACGTGACGAGGTAACGCCCAAGCCAAGCTTGAGATCCGTGAAGGTGCCGGAAACGATTGAGCCCTGGCTGACGTTCTGCATCGTAATGCCCATTCCGCCAGCATTGCCGATGACGTTGTTTTTATGCAGAATTATGTTGTTGCTGTCGAAGATGCCGATTGCGCGCGCGTTGCGGGTGGCCGTCGTCGCCGAGCCAAAGGTGCCGCCATAAATCTTCAGGTTCGTGACATTGTAGATTGAGAGCGAATCGTTGAATCTGGCTTGCGTGGCATCGATGGTGACCGTCGAGGCAAAATTACGGTTGGAGAGGTTCAGCGAGCCGAAGTCGCCTGACAGGCGTATCGTGTCGCCAGCCGCTGCGGATGCAAACACTGATTTCAGATTGACTGATGTCGCTGTTAGCGTGGCCGCTTGTGCATTGTTGGCAGCAGCACATAGAACCGCGGCCAAAACAGAATAATGAATCTTCAACATCATTGAAAAAATCCTAACTATTATTCGAAATTGAAAGAGACCCCCTGCGTTCATAGATTCGGATAGTTTAATTTTGGATAATGTAAAAAGATAACAGAATTAGTTTTTTAATGATTAAAGGACGTCGCTGGATTGATGATGTTATATTTGAGCTTGCCTTCTCGTGTGGCCAGCCAGCCAACATTTGTCGCTTTTCGGATCCGGAGATCATTACGAAGTTGAACGAACATGTTCGATCTGTTGATGTTCTTCGGGTTTGCTGGTCGAGAATGCGAGCCAAATCGTGCTCTCGCAGCGGTCTCCGCGAGCAAGGCGTTCCAGGATATGAATTCGCGCCATGGCAATGACCGAGCCGCTTTTGCACCCGTCATTCTGACCCGGCCGATGCCCTCGCCTGACCAAAAGGCGTCCGTCAGCTCGGGCGTTGCAGGCTCCCGAAAGCCCGGGACGGCTCTGGCTCCCCAGGGTCTTTCCGGGCGGAATTCAAACCTAGCGGTGGCTGCGCCGAGCGGCTACTAACGCGCCGCAATGCTCAAAGAAGTCTTCAGCAAGGGGCGCAAGCTTGCCACGAGCCCGGCGCTGGCGGCTTATGGCTTCAAGGCGGCCAATGCCTTGGCGTCGTTCGGCGTAACGGCGATGCTCGCCCGGATGGCGGGGCCGGCAATGCTCGGCAATTTCAGTTTCGCTGTCCTCAGTGCGTCGTTGCTCGGCACCATCGCCACGCTCGGGCTCGATGTCGTCATGCTGCGCGAGATTGCCGGTGACTTGCGCCAGGGGCTTACCGGCGCTGCTCGCGGCGTCATGCGGATAGCCCTTGACTCGGTTGCGGTGGCGGTCACGATCATCACCACACTGTTCGTTATCGCGGCGAGCATCGGGCAGCTATCGGCGCGCCTTGAAACCGATCAGGCAGCGATGATCGGGGCATCGATCGGCATCGGTTCGCTGGCGTTTTTCCGCCTGGGCCTGGCTGGGCTCCGCGGCACGGGGCGTCCGGTTGCCGGCCAGTTCTGGGAAGGCGCCAACAGCTTCCTGTTCCTTGCCATCATCGGCGGGCTCTGGTTGACTGGAATGCCGGTCGTCGCACTGACAGCAGTGCTCCTCTACTTCGCTTGCCAACTCTGTTCGGTGGGATCGGTGTGGTTCGTCCTGCGTCGCGAGATCCGGGGCTGGGCGCCCGCCGAACCGGCGGATGGCAAGCGCCTGCGCGCCGCCGGCTTGCCGATCATGACCATCCAGGGCACCCAGATGTTCCAGGACTGGCTGTTGTTCGCCATCGTCGCCGGCAGCGCGAGCGCGGCGGCCGTCGGGGCTTTGCGCGTCGCCATGCAGATCATCATGGTGCTCGCGCTTGTGGTGACGACGGGGGAAACCTTCATCTCCGCAAAGGCGGCAGGCGATCTGCGCACCGGCAGGCCTGATCTGGTCTGGCAACGCCATCGCCGCGCGACCAAGGCGATGGCGCTGCTGCTCGGGCCGATCATCCTTGTCTGCATCGTGTTTGCCGAACCCTTGCTCGGTCTGGCGTTCGGGCCGGCCTTCACCACCGCTGCGCCGGCATTGGCAATCATGGCGGCCGGGCAGGCGACCAAATTGGTGACCGGCCCGATCGGTGGCATGCTGGTGATGTCGGGGCACGAGAACTGGCTGCTGCGGCTGACGATCGTCAGTCTGTCGCTGCTCGTGGGGCTCGCGCTGTGGCTGGTGCCGATCTGGGGCCTGGCGGGCGCTGCCATAGCCCAAGCCGTGTCGACGGCGTTTCGCAACGTTGGCGCCTATGCCATCGCCTGGCGCGTGATCCCGAAAGTGGCCCAGACAGAGGCCTGACCCCGTTTTCGGACAGGGGTGACGGGGCAGCTCGACTGAATCGCGACACCGCCTCGCAATGGATCAGTCATCCGCCAGCCGCATCGAAACCGCCAGCTGCAGCAGCGTCGAGCGGCGCGCCTGGGTTGCCGATGACGTAAGCCTCTCGACGGCGAATAATCGCCCCAGAAACGTTCTTAGCAGATTCGTGCACCCTGTAAAAATTAACAGCAGCTTTAGAATTTTTCATTCGATGAAAAACAATTCACAGAATTTATAGTTGCAAGCGCGTTCAAGAGGGTCGATTTGCCGCATCAGGCATAGAGTGGGTGGGGCTCACCCGACAACAGATATGCCACGGGGAGACACGACATGGGCATTCATGCTCTACTGCGGCCGTCGACCGCTGCTATTGTTTTCACAGGTTTGGCGTTGCAGGCAAGTGCGGCTGTCGCCACTGTTCGAGTCGCCACTCCAACCACGGTGAATAGTGTTATCGCGGCGTTGCAGCCCGGCGACACGATGAAGCTGGTCGGCACGTTCGATTCACTGATCCGGATCAGGTCCAAATCCTTCAACCAGGTCGTCACGATCGATGCCAGTGCGGCCGAAATCAACGCGTCGATGACGCTGACGGATGTCAAGGGCGTCAACATCGTCGGCGGCAGATGGACGCCGCACAATACGACCCGCTACGGTTTGGTGGAAATCTTGCGCGGCACGGACATTTCGATGTCGGGCGGCTTTTTTCACGGCACCGGCACACCCCTGGGTCGCGGCATTTCCGCAACCGATTCGACACGCATCACAGTCAGGGACAACGCGTTCAGCGAGGTCCACAACTCAGTCCTGATCACGGGCAGCACCGATTCGCTGGTGACCCGCAACAATGTTCTTCACGCCACCGATGACGGTTTCGAGATCATCAATTCGAGCCGCGTGATCGTCAGCTCGAACCTCTGCTCGCACGGCAACCGCCATGCCGGGGCCCATGCCGACTGTGTGCAGTTGAGCAGCATTCCCGGCAAACCGGTCAATACCGATGTCGTTATTCTCAACAACCGGGCGTTGGATGACACCCAGGGCTTCGCGTCCTTCGATCCTGACTATTTTTCCGGCCAACGCTATGTTTTTGCCGGCAATTTTGTCGCAGTGCAATTTCCCCACGGCATTGCCTGTTACGGCTGCGTCGACAGCCTCTTTCAAGACAACCATCTCGTCTCGCTTCCGGGTGAGGTTCACCGGGTCAGTTTGAATACGCCTTATGGTACGAACAACACGTTCATCAATAACCAGTTTTTCGACCTCAGAAATGGCACGCGCGCCCAACTGACCGACCTGTTCAGGCAGCATCCCTTCAGCAGCTATATGCCTTCGTTCACGGCCGGCTCGTTGTTCGACAGCCAGTACATCGGCTTTGTCCCCGAACCGGCAGTCTGGCTGCAGTTCATCC